>CBFHLF010000150.1:0-5296 GCA_965656555.1 uncultured Acidiluteibacter sp.
CATTTTCAGATAATTATTTTTAGTAAAAATTACAAAACACCAAAAAACTTGGTAAACAAATGGGTTATCAAATAACATTGCACCGAATAATTAACCTTTCTTGACAAACATTTCTAAGCGCTACGTGTACCTTTATCACAACTCAAAAAAACAAACCGATTATGTTAAATTTCGATTATAAAAACCCTACAAAAGTTATATTTGGGAAAGGACAAATAGAACAATTAACCAAAGAGATACCCGCTGATGCCAAAGTGCTGATGCTCTACGGAGGTGGAAGTATCCAAAAAAATGGCATATACGATCAAGTTTCAAAAGCATTAAGCAAGCATACTGTAGTAGAATTTGGCGGTATAGAAGCCAACCCAAAATATCATACCTTACTCAAGGCATTAGAGATCATTAAAAAAGAAAACATTACATTCCTTTTGGCTGTTGGTGGTGGTTCTGTAATTGACGGAACTAAATTCCTATCGAGCGCAGCGCTATATGAAGGCGATAATCCTTGGGATATCTTAAAGAAAGCAATTAGAACAGAAGTAGGAATGCCTTTTGGAACGGTTCTTACGCTGCCTGCCACTGGTTCAGAAATGAATTCAGGTGCTGTCGTTTCAAATGAAGAAACAAAAGAAAAACTAGGCATGGGCGGCCCGGGTTTATTCCCACAGTTTTCTATTTTAGATCCTGAAGTAATTCAATCCATCCCTCAGCGACAATTAGCGAATGGAATCATGGATTCGTTTACGCACGTTTTAGAGCAATACATTACCTATCCTGCAGGTGCCTTATTACAAGACCGAATTTCAGAAGGCATTTTGCAAACCTTGGTAGAGATCGCTCCACGGATATTAAAAGATACTTCAGATTACGAAGCTGCTAGCAACTTTATGTGGTGCTGCACCATGGCGCTAAATGGCTTAATCCAAAAAGGTGTTCCAACCGACTGGGCAACGCACGGAATTGGCCACGAACTAACTGCAGCTTTTGAAATTGATCATGCGCGCACGTTATCCATAATTGGCCCTAACTTATATCGCTATAAGCTCGATAATAAAAAAGAGAAATTAGCACAGTATGGCGAACGCGTGTGGGGAATCACTTCAGGTACAATTGAAGAGAAAGCCTCTGCCGCAATCGATAAAACAGTGGAGTTTATGCACAGTGTTGGCATCGACACGAAACTATCAGACTACACCAAAGATTATGAAGGTTTTGCTCAAAAAATAAAAGCGCGGTTTGAAGAAAGAGGATGGGTAGCCATGGGTGAGCGAAAAGACATAACGCCTGACGATGTGGAGAAGATTATTGAAATGAGTTATTAAATTCAATGTAACAATGAATCAATTTAATAATAAATTAATTAGACAATTTTGCAATGAGTTAATGTAACAATAAGTTAATGCCTTAATTTTTCATTGCTTCGCGATGTTTTAATTGGTGATATAAAAGTAGTTGTCTAACTTTTTAGAGTTATAATTCAGTTCAAAGTAGATGTAACTTGATGTGCTAATAAAATCAAAAAACACCAACTTATACAGCCGATAAGGGTACCTTTATCGGCTGTTGTATATTTAAGAATAGACCAACTATGCAAAAATCGTTTTATTGGGGAGCAATCTTAGTATTTTTAGGCGCATGCAGCTATGGCGTACTAGCTACAATGGTAAAATTGAGCTATATGGCAGGATTCTCTACATTTGAAATCACCTTCGGTCAATTCTCTATTGGATGGTCTACTTTGTTGTTAATCGTATTGTTCCATAACAAAACAAAACTGCTGACTACAACAAACTTTCCAAGTAAACGAAAACTGATGCTAGCGGGAACCACCATGGGATTAACTGGCATATTCTACTACTTATGTGTCAAAAATGTATCGGTTTCTTTGGCTATTGTGCTATTAATGCAAAGTACATGGATGGGTGTTATCACTGAATGGTTGATTGAAAAACAACGACCGCCAATTCGTAAAATTATCGCAGCATTGATTGTATTGTTAGGGACAGCATTAGCAGCTGAACTATTTAATACTGAAATCGCTTTAAGTCTTACCGGTATTTTGTTTGGACTTTTTGCGGCCGTTTGCTACACCATTACAGTTTACGCTTCCGGAAAAGTGGCAACGCATCTCCCTGCATTAGAAAGAAGCTTTTGGATGCTCTCCGGAGGATTTATTATTATTTTATTGTATGGGCTTTCTTATCTAGGCGACCCCTTTGAGGTTGGCATTTTAACTTCGTATGGAATTCCATTGGCACTTTTTGGTACTGTCCTACCTCCTATCCTCTTTGCATACGGAATGCCCTCCACCGGCACTGCAGTAGGAACTATTATTGGAGCTGTAGAATTACCAGTATCTGTATTGATGGCGTATTTTATTTTAAAAGAAGTGATTCATTCAGGCCAATGGATTGGGATTATATTGATTCTTTCCGCTGTGGTGCTAATGAATTATAGACAGGCACTAAAAAAATAACGCTATCTATTTATAAGTCTATGAATAGATCATAGACAACAATAAAAAAATCCGCTAAACCTGAGCCTAGCGGATTTGATCTTATTATAAAACTTAATTACTTCTCAAACGTCTTCAATGTGGAGGTAATAATGTCGATACATTCTCTTAATTCTGCTTCTGTCATCACCAATGGCGGCGCAAAACGGATGATATTACCATGAGTTGGCTTTGCTAATAATCCGTTGTTTTTAAGCGCTACACAAATATCCCAAGCGGTAGAGCTATCCTCGGAATCGTTGATAACAATTGCATTCAATAAACCTCTACCCCTTACCAAAGAAACAAGATTAGACTGCTCTACGTATTTATTGATTTCAGATCTGAATAGTTCCCCTAAAATACCTGCCTTCGCGGTTAAATCTTCTTCTAAAATCACATCTAAAGCCGCTATGGCTACCTTACATCCTAATGGATTTCCACCAAAAGTAGACCCATGTTGACCAGGCTTGATCACCATCATTACTTCATCGTTGGCCAATACCGCAGACACTGGAAATACTCCACCTGAAACGGCTTTACCAAGAATCAAAACATCTGGCTTATATCCTGCTTTACTTTCACATGTTTTTCCGGAGCAAGTACACCCTTTACAAACAGCCAATAAACTTCCCGTACGACCAATTCCGGTTTGCACCTCATCGGCTAGTAATAAAACGCCTGCTTCTTTACATAGTTGGGCAGCTTCGGCCATATAATCATCTGAAGGAACATAAACACCTGCTTCTCCTTGAATTGGTTCCACTAAAAATCCGGCTACATTATCTTGCTGCAGTGCCGCTTTTAAAGCCTCCAGATCATTGTAAGGCACATTTACAAAACCAGGAGTGTAAGGACCAAAGTTTTTTCGTGCACCTTCATCATTTGAAAAAGAAACAATGGTCGTAGTTCTTCCATGGAAGTTTCCATCAGCCACAATAATTTTAGCCGCATCTTCAGGAATTCCATTTTTCTCGTAAGCCCATTTTCTACAAAGCTTGATGGCTGTTTCAACAGCCTCAGCACCAGTATTCATAGGCAATACTTTATCGTAATCGAAGTACTCGGTCATGTATTTTTCAAATGGCCCTAATACGTCATTATAAAATGCCCGAGATGTCAAGGTTAAAGTCTTCGCTTGCTCAACCAATGCATTTACAATCTTCGGATGACAGTGTCCTTGGTTCACTGCTGAGTAGGCAGACAAAAAGTCGTAATACTTTTTTCCTTCTACATCCCATACATGCACACCTTCGCCTTTAGCTAAAACTACCGGCAATGGGTGATAGTTGTGTGCTCCGTATTTATCTTCCATTGCTATCGCTTGATCAGAAGCGGTTATTTTTTCCTTCAATATGCTCATCGATTGTCTTCTTTTATTCTAAAAAAATTGAAGTACAAATATATCTATATTTGAACGGAATTCTTAGAAATCACCCATATGATCCAACAACTAATTCGCCACAAATACACCCATTGGCTCTTTTTTATTGCTGCCTTTTTGGTGTATGCCAATACCCTTAGCAATCAATATACGCTTGATGATTTTGCTGTAATACTAGACAATAGCAACGTTAACAGAGGGTTTGAGGGAATCGGAAAAATATTTACCACCAACATGCTTCACGGTGTTCAGGGTTTCAACGATGGACTTTATCGCCCTTTCACAACGGTGACATTTGCAATTGAGCAAGAGCTGTTTGGTGAGACTCCCTCCATTAGTCACTTCATTAATGTGCTGCTATTCGCAGGAATCTGCTTATTGCTGTTTAAAAACTTAAAAGCACTTTTACCAGAAAAACTGCACGCAGTTACATTTATTGGTACCGCCTTTTTTGTTTTTCACCCGATACATACTGAAGTTGTTGCGAATATTAAAAGTAGAGATGAGCTATTCGCATCTCTATTCTTATTAGCTAGCCTTTGGAATTTTATCCGAGCAATTATTCACCGTAAAAAGAACGCTTACATTCCTGCATTTTTTTGGTATGCGTTAGCGCTATTCTCAAAAGAGTCTTCCATTACTTTCTTTGCTGTCATTCCGCTTTTGCTTTGGGTGAATACATCTGTACGAATAAAACAGCTCATTACACCTACAGCCGCCATGCTATTACTCTCTTTGGCTTTCTACGGCTTACACAGCTATATTATCAACACCATGGACAGACCGATGGATACCGGACTTTTTGAGGTGCTAAACAATCCCATTGCCGGAGTGAATGATCCCTCTATTCGCTACGGAACTGCATTTTACTTGCAAGTGTTGTATTTGGGTAAATTGATATTTCCCGTAGAACTCTTGCACGATTATTCTTACAATTTAATTCCGACTATCTCGCTAGCTACAGCTAAAGGAATTAGCGGGTTACTTATTTTTATTGCGTTAGTCGGCAGTGCTGTTTTTGGAGTAATCAAACGAAATATTTTGGGAATAATGGCTGCATTTTACCTTTTAGGAATTGCAGTCGTTTCTCAACTCATAATTCCAATTGGGGCTTTATTCGCTGAGCGATTTTTGTTTGTTCCCTCTATCGCTTTCTGTATAGCGATTGCATTTATTTTGAATCACTTTTTAGGCAAAAAACAAATCATTTTAAATATAACTCTAGCGGCTATTCTATTTCTTTTTGGAATAAAAACAATAGACCGAAACGGTGAATGGAAGAACAACCAAACGCTTTATGCAGCTGACATAAATGCAGGTGGAGCAAGTGCACGCATCAACTACAATTATGGGAGTACGCTGACCCAATTGGGAAACTCAGTAAAGGATCGGGTAAAAAAACAAACCTATTATCGTGA
>CBFHLF010000151.1:0-5255 GCA_965656555.1 uncultured Acidiluteibacter sp.
CTACAGTGTGTACATTTTTTCTTCTTCCAAAGTAACCTTTGGCGGCCTTAAGGACCTTTTTTCTTCTTGCTTTTGCAGCTACTGAATTTGTTGCTTTTGGCATTTTACTTACGTTTTTTGGAAATTGGTGTTCTTTTTTCTCTGAAGAAACTTTATACGCAATTTCCGGGTGTTGTTACTAAATTAACGTTAACCTGGCGATCAATTTACTTTACGCACAGTTGCAATTTGATATTTGCTTCATCCGATTTATGAACTAAACCAGAATGCGTCAAATTTCTTTTTTGCTTTGTTCCTTTCTTTGTCAAAATGTGACTCTTAAAGGCATGCTTTCTTTTGATCTTTCCAGAACCAGTGAATTTGAATCGCTTCTTCGCACTGGAAGTGGTTTTCATTTTTGGCATCTTACCGTTGTTTATTTATGAATACTAATTATTTACTTTTTCTTTTTCGGAGCTAAGAACATAATCATTCTTTTTCCTTCTAGCTTAGGCATCGATTCTACTACCGCTACTTCTTCAAGCGCTTGTGCTAATTTAAGCAGTAGGATCTCTCCTTTATCTTTAAATAAAATAGATCGGCCTTTAAAGAAAACGTAAGCTTTCACTTTGTTTCCTTCTCCAATGAATTTTTCAGCATGCTTTAACTTAAAGTTAAAATCATGATCATCAGTGTTGGGTCCGAATCGAATTTCTTTTACTTCAATTTTCGAAGCCTTCGACTTCATCTCTTTCTGACGCTTTTTCTGCTCGTATAAGAACTTCTTGTAATCGATGATCTTACATACAGGCGGCTCAGCTTTCGGTGAAATCTCAACAAGGTCTAAGCTTTGCGCTTCAGCCATGCTGAGTGCTTCTCTAATTGGATATACGTCTGCATCTACTCCGTCACCAACAACTCTTACTTTTGGTGCGGTAATCTCATCGTTTATACGATGAGGATTCTTAGGTTGTGCAAATCTACCTTGTGGTTTGTATGGCCTAGCTATTGTTTGGTCCTCCTTATTAAATTTGTAATTCTTTATTAAAATATTGGGCAAATTCTTCGATCTTCATTGTTCCAATGTCACCTTCACCGTGTTTTCTTACCGCAACTGTGCCATTTTCGATCTCTTTTTCCCCTAGCACTAACATGTAGGGAACCTTAGAGACTTCTGCATCTCGAATCTTTTTTCCAACTTTTTCGTTCCTATCGTCTACGAAACCGCGAATATCGTAATTATTTAAGACATTTAAAACCTCTTTCGCATTTTCATTAAACTTTTCACTTAAAGGAAGTATCGCTAGTTGTTCTGGGGCTAACCAAAGTGGAAAATTACCACCACAATGTTCGATTAAAAGCGCTACAAAACGCTCCAACGAACCAAATGGTGCACGGTGAATCATTACTGGACGGTGTTTTTCGTTATCACTTCCGGTATATTCTAATTCAAATCGTTCAGGCAAGTTGTAGTCTACTTGAATCGTTCCTAGTTGCCATTTTCTACCTAAAGCGTCCTTTACCATAAAGTCGAGCTTTGGACCGTAAAAAGCCGCCTCTCCATATTCAATTACAGTGTTTAGCCCTTTTTCGGTAGCTGCTTTAATAATGGACTTTTCCGCTTTATCCCAATTCTCTTCAGAGCCGATATACTTACTTCTATCCTCTTTATCTCTTAACGAAATTTGAGCAGTGTAATCCTTAAAATCTAATGCTTTGAAAACATAAAGTACCAGATCAATTACTTTCATAAACTCTTCTTCTACCTGCTCCGGCTGGCAAAATAAGTGCGCATCATCTTGCGTGAATCCTCTCACTCTAGTTAATCCATGTAGCTCTCCACTTTGCTCGTAACGGTAAACGGTTCCAAATTCTGCATATCGCACCGGTAAGTCTTTGTAAGACTTTGGCGAAGCCTTATATATCTCGCAGTGGTGAGGGCAGTTCATTGGTTTTAATAAAAACTCTTCGCCTTCTGCCGGAGTATTGATTGGTTGAAAGGAATCAGCTCCATATTTTTCATAGTGACCAGAAGTTACGTACAGCTCTTTGTTTCCGATATGAGGAGTAACCACTGGTAAGTAGCCTGCCTTTAACTGCGCCTTTCGCATAAAATTCTCCAAACGTTCACGTAGCAATGCTCCTTTTGGCAACCATAATGGTAACCCTTGGCCTACACGCTGACTAAAAGTGAACAACTCTAGCTCTTTACCAAGTTTTCGGTGGTCACGTTTTTTAGCCTCTTCAAGTAAATGCAAGTATTCGGTTAACTCTTTTTGCTTTGGAAATGTAATTCCATAAATTCGAGTAAGTTGTTTATTATTTTCGTCTCCTTTCCAATAAGCACCTGCTACGTTCAGCAACTTTACGGCTTTAATAAATCCAGTGTTTGGGATGTGCGGCCCTCTACATAAATCAGTAAAGTTTCCTTGAGTATAAAAAGTGATGTTTCCGTCAGCTAGATTTTCCAATAAATCCAACTTGTATTCATCATCTTTTTCTTTGTAGTAGGCAATGGCGTCAGCTTTAGAGATCGATTTTCTTACAAATTCGCTCTTCTGACGTGCTAATTCTATCATTTTCTTCTCTACAGCTGGCAAGTCATCAGTAGTAATTACGCGATCACCTGCATCAACGTCATAATAAAATCCATTTTCGATGGGAGGTCCTATACCTAGTTTTATTCCTGGATAAATATCCTCGAGCGCTTCTGCCAATAGGTGTGCGGAACTATGCCACATCGTATTTTTACCTTCATCGTTGTTCCATGTAAGTAAAGATAGTTCGCTATCTGACTCAATTGGACGAAAAGCGTCGATGACTTCTCCGTTTACTTTTGCTGCCAGCACATTTCTTGCTAAGCCTTCGCTTATGTCTTTTGCAACATCTAAAGCAGTAACTGGTCCTTCGTATGTTTTTACGGCACCGTCTGGGAGTGTTATATGTATCATGGAAATGGTTGTATTCTTTTAGTAAAGCGTGCAAAGATAAAAAAATCACCTTGGCTACACTTAATTAATGTGCAATAAAAAAGGCGTCACAATTAAATCGTGACGCCTTTCATTTTATTTATTCGGTTTACATCGATACGATCATTGATCTAATGGCTGTGATTTTTTCGGTTAAAACAGTCATATCTTCTTCTGCTAAGGTTGCATCACCTTCGCTGTTATAGTCTACTTTTCCACCGTAAAAGTCATTCAATTCAGAAAGTTGAGCAGACAGCGCAGTCAATTCTTCTGATGATTCTTTTTGGCTTTTCAAAGCTTCTACTAAACTAGGAACAACATTCATTTGCTCTAACACGCGCGCTCTAACCATATCAGCACCTCCAGCACTATTTGCTCCAAGATACATACCTTCTACCCAAGCACCTGCAAAGAATACTGCTGTTTTTGCTTGGTCTTTATTTTCTTGTAAATACGAATCTGTTTTGATTTTAATTTCAGTAAGTATTCGCAATACTGAATCTCTTGTACCTATGTTCTTTTCAAAACGATTGATTAAATCACCTGATCCAAAGATTGCCTCCATACCTGTTTCGTCAGAAAGAGTTTTGATGGCAGCTAGGTAATCAATAGCAGCTTGTTGCTTATCATTCAATACAGCATAAGCCATATCTGCAGAGTAAATTCCAAAGTTTAAAAACTTTTTTGTTTTGGTGTTGTAATTAGAAACTGCATCAGGTGAATTTGTTAATTCTGCATTATAGGTTAATCCAGATCGATTAAACATAGCGGCAATTTGAATTGGAGAAGGCAACATTAACTGTGCAGTTTCTTCTTCCTCTTCTTCTATTATTACCTCTTCTTCTACTACTTCTACTTTTTCTTCAGTAGCTTCTTTTTTAGGAGCTTCTGCACATCCTACGAAAAAGGTTGCTGATATAAATGAGGCTGCAATTATAAGTTGATTGGTTTTCATGATAATAGTCTAAATTAGTTTTTGATAAAAGTTAGTTGGTAACCCAAAACGAAAACAATACATCCCGTTTCTTTTGAACCTTCTGCTGGAGGTACTATGTAATTGATAAATAAGTCTTTCGCTCGCTTTGGTTCAAATGATAAAATTTCTGTGTTTGGATCGATATCTTTGCTGCTATAAAGTAACTTACGCCCTTCTTCTTTCCAGCTTTTATCATAGATTTCTACTTCTACGTTTTTCGGTAAATCTTGTCGATTGAAAACCATTTTATATTTTTCACCCTTAAAAAGAGGAACCTGTACTTCTTTTACAGAAGTTCTGTAGGTATAGTCAATGTTGGTGATTTTTGAAGATGCATAAAAGAAGGTTTTTAATGAATCGATTGCCTTCAGTTTAGCCTCTTTATTAACACAAGTGTTTGTCGTGGTTTGGCTACTTGCGGCAGTTAGTGCAATAAAAATAGCCAATGATGCAAATAATTGTAGTGATTTTTTCATAGTTAAATGTAATTTGGGCTGCTAAGGTATTAAATATATAGTTTAAAACGAAATGCAAATTTATATAGACCAATTGGTTTATTTAATCGACGTACCCGTATTTTCTGTCAGTTGTCGGTATTCATCTTTAAGCGCTACAAACACCTCGTTCGATAGCTCCGACTTGATTGGTCTTCCATCAATTTCAAAGACATTGGTTAGTTCGCCCATAGTGCCAGTTGTAAATACCACATCAGCGTTATAAAGTTCGCTAACTGAAATGTTTCGCTCATGCAGTGTAAATTTGCACGAAGTCGATAATTCCATAATGGTTTTTCTGGTAACTCCCGGTAGGCAATTGGTAGCAAATGGGGTATGAACTGCGCCATTTTTAATCATAAAGATGTTGGTCGCATTTGTTTCACTAACAAAACCACTTTCATCAAGCATAATGGCATCATCCGCCTGAGCATAATTAGCCTCTATTTTTGCAAGGATGTTATTGATTAAATTATTGTGATGAATCTTACTGTCTAAATTTGCTGGGCTATTTCTACGTATGCTAGAAGTAATTAATTTTATACCTTCTGTGGGGTAAATTGGTTTTTTGAATTCAGCAAGTACAATTAAAGTACATCCTTTGGTATTTAGCTTTGGATCCATTCCTGAGGTTATTTTTTCACCTCTAGTTAAGGTCAGGCGCATATGTGCTTCGTCTAACATACCGTTGGCTATGAGTGTAGCTTTAATTGCATCGACTACTTCTTTTTTAGTTGGAATACCTTTAAAATCCATGGTATGTGCCGACTCCATTAAACGATTGATGTGATCGTCTAGTTTAAAAATCTTACCATCATACACACGTATGCCTTCCCA
>CBFHLF010000152.1:0-5199 GCA_965656555.1 uncultured Acidiluteibacter sp.
AAAGCCAATTGCTGATTTTGCTACAACAACTATCGGCGGCTGTCAGCCTTTAGAGGTCCAATACACCAACAATTCTCAACTCAATGATTCTTGTAGTTGGAGTTATGGGGATGGCAGTAGCTTAACCAACTGTAATATAATTACCAATCATACATACTTCAATCAGACATCTATTGTTCCAATTAGTTACACAACCCAATTGAGGGTGTTTACCAATAATGGTTGTTCAGATTCACTCAGTCAAATCATAACAGTTAACCCACAAGTAATTGCTGACTTTACCTTTGACACGATTGGTTGTTCTCCTTTTCCTGTCACTTTTAGATCTCAATCTTTTGGAGCCAATTCGTATAATTGGAATTTTGATGATGGAAATACAGCTCAAGGGTTAATTGCGAATAATACTTTTACGAATACCACTGCTGCTGATACAACATTTAACGTTCAACTCATTGCTACTTCTGTTTATAACTGCAGTGATACTGTGGTGAATGATGTTATAGTTAGGCCTACGCCAATTCCAAATTTTACGGCTACACCAACAACACAATTGTTTCCAAGTGCAACGGTGAATTTAAACAATACGACCAATCCGGGACCTTGGTCATACGAATGGAGTTTTGGAGATACTACTTTTTCAACGCTTCAGAACCCCGGATCTCATACTTATGGTTATTGGGGAAAATACCGTATTTGGCTTTCTGCGAGTACCGCGTTTTGTTCCGATAGTGTTTTTAAAGATATTGAAATTATAGCCCCTGTGCCTGTGGCTGATTTTAATGATAGTTCTAAAGGTTGTGAACCGCTTGAGGTAAGCTTTATGAATGAGTCGATTTACGCCAATCAGTTTACATGGGACTTTGGAGATGGAGCAACGTCTACTCAACGAGATCCCACATACACCTATAGGTCGCCAGGCACCTATGCAGTATCTCTTACTGCAGTTGGAGACGGTGGTCAGGATATAGAAAGCAAGCAAGGTTATGTAGTTGTTCACCCACGCGCTGTAGCAAGCTTTACCTTAAACAAAGACCCAAATGAGAAAATATTTATTCCAAACGACCCAATAGCTGCGAGTAACTTCTCATTTAATGCTAACAATTTTTTATGGGATTTTGGGGATGGAAATACTTCTACTGACCGTAATCCTGTTCATTTTTATACAACTGAAGGAGACTTTCTTATTACGCTAATTGCCTTTACCGATGAAGGGTGCAATGATACACTTGATGCAGATCGGCTGGTAACGGCTGAACTACAGGGGGAAATTAGAATTCCAAATGCTTTTACTCCTAGTACAAATGGTAGAAATAGCGATGGTGCAGGAAATGTAAATAGAAATCCTGGTTTTGGTCAAATAAACGATGTTTTCTATGCCTTAGTGCAAGGAGCCAATACCTATGAGCTAAATATATTTAATAAATGGGGGGAATTGCTTTTTGTATCGAAAGATCAAGAAATTGGATGGAATGGTTATTATAAAGGAAAGTTATGCCAACAAGATACCTATGTGTGGAAGGTACGGGCTACTTTTCTTGATGGAAGAACAGTGGTAAAAACTGGCGACCTGCTATTACTCAGATAAAATGAAAAAACTCTACTACGTACTTATATCATTAACACTTTTATGTTCTGAATACATTCATGCTCAAACAGAAGGCTATTCAAGAACACAGCGTATCGCATACGAGGAAGCTGACTCATATATTGAATATGGAGATTACCTTACTGCTTTAGAAAAATTTAAGCCACTTTATTATTCGGATAGTTTAAATCCATGGATTAATTATAAAATGGGGTATGCAGCTTATAAATTAGGTAATTACTCTACAGCAAAGCCATATCTAGAGCGAGGTATTAAAGCTACAGAAGATGCTATGTTTTATCTTGCTAGTATATTGCATTATCAATCTTTTATTACGGAAGCAGAACGGTTAGTCAATGAAATAGACACCTTAGAACTATCTATCCCTGTAAAGGAATTGAATCGATTAAGACAACAAATTAGATTTACGAGAAAGCAGTTTAGTAACCCAGAAGCAGTTTCGGTAAAGAATATCGGAGTTTCAGTTAATTCGATTTATGCAGATTATGTGCCTTTAATAACTGCTGATGAGCGTAAATTAATTTTTACGAGCAGAAGACCGCTAAATGATAAGAGTCCAAAGGACGCTACAGGAAGGTATTATGAGTCTATTTTTGAATCAAAAAAGGAGTCTGATGAATGGTCAGATGCTGTTCCTGTTAAAGGCTCTGTTAATACTGCAATTCACGATGCCTGCGTTGGTTTAAGTGCTGATGGTCGCCGCATGTTTTTGTTTAAAACAAACGCTAATAAAATTGGTGGCGATTTATACGAGTCCATTGAAATAAATGGATTTTGGAGTATACCTTTAAAGTTATCGAGCAAAATTAATGGAGAGTTTAGTGTTGAACCAAGTGCTAGTATTAGTTTAGATGAGCGAACTCTTTATTTTTCAAGTAATCGAGAAGGGGGGTATGGTGGATTTGATCTTTATCGTGTGGTGTTACTGCCAAATGGGAGGTGGAGCGAACCATTAAATTTAGGGCCACAGATAAATACTCCTTATGATGAGGATGCTCCTTTTATTCATCCTGATAATAAGACTCTCTACTTTAGTTCGAAAGGTCATGATGGAATGGGAGGATATGATATTTATAAAACCAATATTGAAGAAGGGAACCAAGTTGGTAGTATTAATAATTTAGGTTTTCCAATAAATACCACCACTGATGATATATACTTTGTGATTTCAGCAAATGGAAACACAGGCTACTATTCTTCTACTAAGCCTGGAGGAAAAGGCGAGCAAGACATTTACACGATTAACTATTTCAAAAAGTCATTATATCAATCTGTTGTTTATGCGAGTATTCCTACGCTTGTTGGAGGTGATGTATCTTCCACAGTTAGTTTAATTGATTTAAAAACAGGTGAGTTAGTGGGTTTGTTTAATCCAAGAATGCGAGATGCCAGCTTTATCTTTTTAGTTGATCCAGATATGAAATATGAGTTAATTATTGAGGCTGATGGCTATGAAGAATTAATCAAAGAAATTTCATTTACAGCTGATGAATTAGTGCTTGAGCCAAGGTTGGAATTTGATTTAAAGAGGAGGGAAGAAGAATGAAAAAGTATATACTAATTAGTTTATGCATTTGTTTAGGCTTTACTCTGGATGCCCAAGATGCTCAGTTTTCTCAGTTCTACGCTGCACCACTTTATGTTAATCCTGCTTTTACAGGGTCTACAATTGAGCATCGTTTAGCTGCCAATTATAGGTTACAATGGCCTGCTGTTCCTGGCGGGTTTAAAGCCTATCATTTTTCATATGATTACAACGCAGATAAAATTAATTCAGGTTTTGGAATTATGGCAAATAGAGAGGAGTCGGGGAGCTTTGGTTTAACTACCAATCTTATTGCATTAAGCTATGCCTACCGTTTTGAAGTAAAACGTGATTTATTTATCATGGCAGGAATGAAGTTGGGCTATGGGTTTAGAAGTATTGATTTTTCTAAATTGGTTTTTAATGATCAACTAGAAAGTGGGTCACCAAATACCCGGGATAATAATGCTTTTTTGCAAGAAACTATTTCTTACCCAGATATTTCTGCAGGAATGTTGATTTATTCTCCTAAGTACTGGTTCGGAGCATCATTAAATCATATGAATACGCCTAATCAGACATTACTTAGAGGGGATCAAAGTGTTAGTGAGCTGCCGATGAAGTTTTCTATGCATGGAGGGTATGTATTTAATATTAAAGATGCTATCGTTAATCGGCTTGGATCAAATAACGTAACCGCAGCATTTCAGTATAAATCTCAAGCCCGTTTTGACCAGTTGGATATTGGTTTATATTACACAAATAATCCATTGGTTTTTGGTGTATGGTATCGAGGAATTCCATTATTTAAAAGCTATGAACCTCGTTATGCGAATAATGATGCTTTTATTGCTCTGGTGGGGTATTCTGTTCCTGATTATAATATCAATATTGGCTACAGTTACGACATTACTTTATCGAGACTAGCTTCAAATACAGCCGGCGCACACGAAATATCTATCGTTTATGAGGTTGCAAGCAAACGTAAAAAAAGAAGAAATAGAAAGTTTATTGTTCCTTGCGCAAAGTTTTGATTGTAGTGTATCTGCTACACTATTGTAATTTGTTTATACAAATTGCATTTTACTTAAGTTTTAATGTATTGATAATCAATTTATTTTTTTTTGGCGTTTAGTTTTCATTGAATAAGTGAAATTTAAATTAACTTAGAAATGAAAACTATTATGAAAACCAAATTGAGTATTTTAACATGCCTATTTCTTTTGCTAACAGTTAACCTCAGTGCTCAAGATGAAAGCGAGTGGGGGGTGAAAGGCGGAATCAATTTTTCTAACTATTATAGTGATGAGATAGATGATCAGAACATGAGGATTGGTTACAATTTAGGTCTATTTTTCAAGGCTCAGGTGTTAGACTTTTTGGCTATTCAGCCTGAGGTTCTATACTCTACTAGAGGTGCAACTACTAAATACGATAATTTTATTACGGGAGAGGCGGAATTTACGCAACAGTTAAACTATCTAGAAGTTCCAGTATTAGGAGTACTTAACTTATCTGATAACTTAAATATACATGCCGGTCCTTATGCAGCTTATTTAATGCAGGCATCAGTAGAAAATAAAGCCGACAACAGTAGTTTTAATTTTATTGAGGATCTAGATGAGTCTGATTTTAATCGGTTAGATTATGGTATAGCTGTTGGTGCAGGCCTAGAGTTTGACATTTTAAGGTTCGGAGCTCGATATAATCTTGGGTTAAGTGAAATTGGAGATGTCAATAATGATGCTAATGTTGCAATTTCTAATGCTTTTAATGATACTAAAAATTCAAATCTCTCTTTATATGTTGGTTTGTCATTTTAGTGTAATTTATAAAATGAGTAAAAAAAAGCCGTTTCTTTTAGAAACGGCTTTTTTTGATTATACATTTATTTATTTTCGAAATAATTCATATTTTCTGATGGAGGTGGGGTGTAAGTAGCGCTCCCGAATCCTAGAATAGGATAAAAGATGATTGGCAGGAGAAGTAATCCTACGGTATATGCTTCATCTTTTCCAAAACGCTTTGCAAGTAAGTTGGTTGTCCATATAGCAATAACAAAGTTGGC
>CBFHLF010000153.1:0-5134 GCA_965656555.1 uncultured Acidiluteibacter sp.
ATATAAACAATTGGAATGTCTTTATAAAGCTCTCTGTCGATCCGCATAGCATCCTTCTCTGTGGTGACTATTAATCGTTTTTGAGAGATAAGCTCATCAAATTTACTTTTTATTTTGGCAAAGTCTTTTTCTGAGAATTCATGGTGGTCTGGAAATGAAAGTTGGTTGACCTCCTTCGCATACCTTTTGATGTAAAACTTTAAACCTTCAGGATTGGCAATTCCACTTATCAACGTTATGGCATAGTCGGCAAGATTAATCTTTCCCATTGCTATTGCAGCAGCAGTCAACGCCGAAGGTTTGCCATATTTAATGTAGGAAAAGTAAATTTCTTGATAGGGTTCTGGTTTAATTTCTTCTTTTACTCTTCTAATATCAAGTGGGGAGAGGACTATAGGGCTTTTTGTTACAATGATGATGTTGGCTCGTTTAAATCCAGAGCGAGATTCTCTTAAGTTACCAACAGGAAGTAAATGATCTTTGTAAAAGGGCTTGGAATATTCCGTTAAGAGAATATTTATTGAACGGTCAATCCTTCTGTGCTGAAAAGCATCATCAAGTAATACCATCTCTAAGTCCTTATCGTTTTTTAGTAACTGCTTCACTCCAGAAACGCGATTTGCATCGACAGCTACAGTTAAATCAGGGAATTTCGTTTTGAACTGCAACGGTTCATCACCAACATCTGTAGTGTTGTGTTCATCATTTACTTCCAAAAAACCACTGGTTTTTCTTTTATAGCCTCTACTTAGCGTTGCTAGTTTATATTTATCTGATAACTTTGAAACTAAAAATTCGATGTGAGGCGATTTTCCGGTTCCACCTGTACTGAGGTTTCCTACAGAAATGATGGGTATTGAAAACGCGGTAGATTTGAAAAGGCCAAGGTCGTAGAGTTTATTTCTCAAGCTTGTTATTATCCAATACACAAACGAAAATGGAAAAAGGAAGAGTTTAAGAAATTTAATCAACGTTAATTCGTTTAATTTTTTTCAAATTTAATAATTTAAAGGGCTGAATAAAATAGGTTGTTAAGGGAATGATACAAATCAAAGAAGTAATAAATGTATTAGAGGATTTTGCAAGTCCTGGTTTTCAAGAAAACTACGATAATGCTCGATTAATTGTTGGGGACCCATCGTGGGAAGCTACTGGAGCTCTACTGACGCTAGATAGCACTGAGGAAGTAGTTTTAGAGGCAGTAGAGAAAGGTTGTAATTTAATTATTGCACATCACCCAATTGTTTTTTCAGGATTAAAGCAACTGACAGGTAGTAATTATATCGAGCGTACCATTATTTTGGCCATCAAGCATGATATTGCAATTTATGCTATGCATACCAATTTAGATAATGTAAAAGGCGGTGTCAACTTTAAAATTGCTGATTTACTAGGGCTGAAAGATGTAACAGTGCTAGCCCCAAAACGGAACTTATTAAGGAAGTTACACACTTATGTTCCGTTTGACTCTGCAGAAGTGGTTAAGTCTGCCTTGTTCGAAGCTGGAGCAGGAAATATTGGTAATTACAGTGAATGTGCTTTTGAAGTAAAAGGCAACGGTTCTTTCATGCCAAACGAAATTGCTAATCCTGCATTGGGAGAGAGAGGTAAGCGCCACATTGAAGAAGAGTTAAAAATAGAGGTTCTTTATAATAGGGTAGCTGAAGGGCGAATAATTGCTTCCCTGAAATCGGCTCACCCTTATGAGGAAGTTGCGTACGAATGTATTTCGATAGAAAATGAACATCAAGAAATTGGGAGCGGAGCTATTGGGAAACTGCCAAAGCCGACTCCTTCAAAAAATTTTTTACTGCAGTTGAAGGAAATTTTCAAGGTGGGAGCTGTTAAGTATACAAAGCCAACTTCAACAACTGTTCAAACAGTCGCCTTGTGTGGTGGTTCGGGTAGTTTTTTGTTGCCTCAAGCAATTCGACAACAGGCAGATGTGTTTATCACAGCGGACTTTAAGTATCACGAATTTTTTGATGCCGATGGCAAAATCATGATTGCTGACATTGGGCATTATGAGAGTGAGCAATACACGAAAGAATTATTTAAAGAAATTCTTCAGAAAAAAATACCTAATTTTGCCACTCATTTATCTCAAGTAATTACCAATCCAATTAATTACATTTAATTTATGGCAAGTAAAGCTTCTTCAAAAGATACCAAAACAGTAGAAGAAAAACTACAGGCACTATACGATCTTCAAGAAATTGATTCTAAGATTGATAAAATCAGAACCATTCGTGGTGAATTGCCTTTAGAAGTACAAGATTTAGAGGATGAGATCGCAGGTCTTGACACTAGAATTTCTAAATATAATGACGAAATCGGGACATTAGATGCCGATATTTCTGCAAAGAAAAATGCGATGGCTGCTTCAAAAGAAGCAATCAAAAAGTATACTGAGCAGCAAAATAACGTTAGAAACAATAGAGAATACGATTCGCTTACCAAAGAAATCGAATTCCAAAACTTAGAAATTCAACTTGCTGAAAAGAGAATTAAGGAATACAAAAGCAAGATAGAAGATAAAAAAGTAATTCTTGACGAGGCAAAAGCTAAATTGGAAGCACGTGCTAAAGAACTAGAGCACAAGAAAAGTGAGCTTGATGAAATCGTTGCAGAGACTCAAAAAGAAGAGTCTGAATTAGATGCTTTATCTGAAAAAGCTAAAGGCAAGATTGATGAGCGCTTATTAACTGCTTATACTCGAATCAGAACGAATGCAAGAAATGGTTTAGCAGTAGTTCCTGTTGAGCGTGATTCATGCGGAGGTTGCTTTAATCAGATTCCGCCACAACGTCAATTAGATATTAAGACGCACAAAAAGATTATCGTTTGTGAGCACTGTGGAAGAGTTTTAGTTGACTCAAAAATTGCAGGTATCGAAGAGGTTGTTGAAGAAGTAAAACCAAAAAGAAGAGCAAGAGCAACAAAATAAGTTGTTTAGTATCATACAAAAGCCCGATGAATAAAATTCATCGGGCTTTTTTTATGCATATTTTTTAATGTTTGCTATTCTTCTTTATCTTTTTGTCGTTTAGCATATCTCCCAAAAACAAGATTAACTCCTGCCCTTAACTGCATATGCCTCGTGTTTTGCGGCTGAAATGCACCCAATATATTGTCTGCCATTACATATAGCTGTATTGGTCCTGGATTGAAGGTAAAACCTCCCCCTAAGTTGTTATATGAATTATTGATGATAGTGTAGGAGGCGGAGGCGTGAAATAGTTTACCAAATTTATGATTGTAACTCATCGTTAAAGAAGGGTTAATTCTCTTTTTAAAGAACTCCGTTTGTATCAGCCCTCCTACCATAGCTTTTTCTGATAGCTTATAGGTTGCGCCAATGTAGACTCGTGAAGTTAGGCTCGAAGTATAGTTAGCAACTTCTTCTTCTAATTTAAACGCTTCTTCTAATGAGTCGATTACTCGGTCAAAAGAAGTGTTGCCATTGGAGTCTACATCATTTAGAATAAATTCATCGATGTCTATTCCATTAAAGTTAAATTCGGCACCATCATTTACATAGTTCTTTACGTTTTCTTTCCAGCTGATAAAACCCAAATCAATCAATGAGGCATTAATATTGAGTTTTTCAGTTAACTGATAGCTACCTGATAAGTCAATGCTTGCTCCATGATTATTCTTTGAAAACAGGTAATCGCCTATGTCACCAATTGAATCATTAACTCCTGAGGTATTGTAACGAATGTCTCCTTGAGCTTTTATTTCATAGCTTTCAGGGTCAGTAAAAAGAGTCATTTCTGTTTTTTTAGAATCGACATTTTCCATTCCGTATAAGTAATTCAGCCGTGCTCCTAGAATTAAACGCTCATCCATAAAAGATCGGTTCAATCCTACACCATAGGATCGATAATGTGTGAAGTTTATTCCAAGTCCTTCGAAATTGGCTGTGTTATCACTAAATCCACTATTACCTTGTTCTATGAACTGGATAAGATCTTTGGGATACAGAAATTTAAAAGCAATTTTTTCTGTTACGTTAAATAGTAAAGTTGATCTTTTACCTAACTTAATGCCAAAGGATAAGAGATCGGTTTGACCGACCATGGATAGGTAGTTTTTTTCTGATAGGTTATCAATAAGTCGAGGGAATCCTAAAACTAAGGAGTCATTTCTTTTTTCTACAATATCCGACCAGGCAAAGGAATTATTGCTGTAGCTGAGGTAGGTAGATGAAATTCCCGGTAAACCAATAAAAAACTTTCCATCGAATGAGTTGGTGAGGTTAGCGTAGGAGGATTGTGGTAAACCATCCATATAATAACTGGTAAAATCTTGCTGAGCAAAGCTGTATGAACTGATGAGCAGCAAAAGTATCGATATATGCTTTTTCATATTATTCAAAATCTAAGTCAAACGTAGCTTTCATTCCTAATTTTACCTCTATGCGATAGTTGTCATAAAATTGTACGATGCTAGCTCCATTGTTTGTTGTTGAAAGGTCAGCTTTTATAATAGCTTTAGAGCTTCTAAAGATATTGGTCAATCCTGATTTGTCTATTTTGGTGTCCATTAATGCTTTCGTTTCTTGTACAACTACTCCTTGATTATTTACGCTACCCGAGGTGATAATTTGTTTTTGGCCTTCAAAAAGTGAGTCTAGTATTCTAGAATTTCCGTCAGCGAAATAAATTTGTAGGTCTGCGTCCACAGGAAACCCGTTGGATATATTGGTTCTGAATATAGCAGCATCTAGTAGTTGCGTATTGTCAAATTCAAAGTCTAAGGTGTCTAGTAGTACATAATCGCTAACTGTACCAACAAGAGGAAGTTCAAACTTAATATTTACAGTTGCTTTTGAGTTATCTGTAACGAAGTTTTGAAAGGCTGTATTATTGGGATTGGTGTTTGCAGAAAATTTAAATATAAAGTCGGTAGGTAAGCTAGATACAACATTGTCTATATTACTATTGTTTGCATTTAATACCGACTCTGTAATTGCTGAGTCTCCAATCAGATTTGGCGAATTAATAATGATTGGATTTTGAGGAAGTTGTACCGGAAGAACTCCCGAATTAATAGTTTTTGCATCAAATCGATCAAAATCAACTTCTAATGGAATTCCAAATTCGTTAATAGCATTAATAGTTAACTTAGG
>CBFHLF010000154.1:0-5093 GCA_965656555.1 uncultured Acidiluteibacter sp.
ATTTAGCATCATTTCAACTCCCACTTTTCGGGTCGACAAAAGTAACTATATTTTAATTCTAAATGAAATAAAATAATCAAAATTTTAAACTTTATTTACCGACATGAAAAGCAACTTTAGAAAGAACTACCCCTCATTGGGGAGGCCAAAATTAGCACTAAAAAAGTTTATGATAAAACTTTTATCGCGATAATTTAAATTTATTTTAACATGAACTTAAAATCAACTATTTAAAAAATCTATTCCTTCAACTAAGGAGTAGAATTAGACACGGGTAGTACCTTACCATTGAAGATAGCACCGCTATTAATCGAAAAATCTCCTATAAACTGTGCCATTCTTTCAGGAGAGTTTGGCGAAACAAAGTCCGGAAATGCATCTCTAAGCATACTTGTATTAACAGAACCTAACGCAAGCGCATTTACCTTTATGTTTGTTTGATTTAATTCTTCGGCTAAACATTCTGTCATATTACATAAAGCTGCCTTCGTGGAACTATACAAAGAAAGCCCAGGAAATTTCGAACTTCCCTGAAATCCACCCATGCTTGATATGTTTACCACATGAGCCATCGGAGATTTCATTAATAATCCCAATATAGATTGCGTTATAAAATATGGAGCTAGTGTATTTACTTTATAAAGATATAAGGCATCTTCATAAGTTGACTCTTGAAATGACTGATTGATCAGAGCCGCTGAGTTATTGATGAGAATATCTACTTTTTCTAGGTTATTTGGCAGTGCCTCAATAAAACTAGATGCTACATCGTCTTTAGAAACATCAAATGATACGATATCTATTGATACATTATACCTCTCTATACATTCCTCCTTTAAAGCTTCTAATTTAGACTGACTCCTAGCTATTGCAACAATAGAAACTTCTTCAATCGTATTGCAATAATATTTTACCAACTCATACCCTACTCCTTGACTTGCACCTGTTACTATAATATTCATTAAGCTTCTTTCATTTGATGTTTCGTATACGAATTGATTCCATTTTTGATCAATGTAACATATTCAGGATTATTTTGAGCGTAGCCATCTAAAAAGTCAATGATCTCATTCACTATATTTGAATACTTATCATTTGATTGAAGTAACTCTGCAATTTCTAAAGGAAGCAACCAATCTTCCTTATAATCCGCTTTCAATATGGTCCAAATATCGATCAGTTCTTTTGGATCTTTTTTAGTTACTCTGATATTTCTTACCTTATTATATAGTGCGTGTAATTTCTTTGCTTTTTCATCGAAAATTATCTTCTGAGTTTTCTCTTCAGGGACTTTAAATTCAAGATTGAAAGCCTCCGGATCGGAGGGCCCATTAAAAACTGATTTTATTTCTGCGCCTACTGCCATATCGTATAGCCCCCATGATGGATCAAATAAAATCTTATCTCCATGTGAAACGGTACAATCTTTAATGGTCATTAGAATTACATTACCATATCTATTCTTTCTAAGCAGGTACAAAAATCCTTCTATTTTAACTCCACTTTCAAACTCCATCTGAATTCTCTGGCCAGTTTCAATGCCTTTTTCCTTCAATTCAGTATACGACATTTCCTCAATTGGCTTAGTGTATCCGAGAAGTTTTCCAACAGGTGAGCCAAAGCCTTCCGCGTGCTGGGGTTTGCCATGTCCGACCAATGCCTGGTCATAGTAGGCTAACATAGTTGGTCCGGTTGTTTGGACATAAGCTAAAGCTCCATTTGCATCTGTTATATAATCCGTAAACACACCACAGATTTGCAACCCTGAGGAGTACTCAGCAGTAGCTACTGCTTTTGATTCTACAGCGAGCTTTAAACCATATGCTCCTCCTTTTCTTAGTGCCATAGTATCGGCAAACTCATTTAGCACTCTTGTTAATGTATTGAACGATGGTGTAACATAAAGTTGGGGTTGTGGTTTAGTTATATCAAACTCCTGTTCAGCAGCTGCTATGGTATAAGGTATCTTCTTTACATCGTCTTGCATACATGAATAACTTTCTCCAATCGAAGAGAGTAGGCCTGCACCATATATTTGCGGTTGATCAACTGTTCCTATCAAACCATATTCTACTGTCCACCAATGCAAATTTCTTATTCTGCTCATTTCGGAAGGCTCACCCATATTGGATGAAATTTCTTCTACGGCCTTTTCAGCCTTCAGCACAGCCTCTTCTGAGGTGTTCGGATTTTCCTTAATAATAGACAAATGACGAATAGCCTCATACAGTTCGTAATCTTTGGCGGAAGACATTGCTTTTGCTCCTATTTCTCCAAAAAATCTTAAATATTCGGCATATTGCGGATCGGCAATTATCGGAGCATGTCCTGCAGACTCATGAATAATGTCAGGAGCAGGAGTGTATTCTATATGGTTAATAGTGCGAATATCTGCAGCTATCACTAACACTTTATAAGCTTGAAACTCCATAAAGGCGGATGGTGGAATAAACCCATCTACTGCCACTGCAGCCCAACCGATTTCTTTTAGAATTCTATTCATCCCATACATTTCCGGGATTTCTTCGATGTCAATTCCTGTCTTTTTGAGGCCGTCTAAATATGAACCATGGGCAACTTTTGACAAGTAATCAACATTTTGTCTCATGACATATCTCCACACCGCTTGGTCTTGAGCGGTATAATCGGAACTACTCTGCTCTACTATAAATTGCTTCAAGTGTGATGGCAATCTATCTATCAACGGGTTACTTTCCATAATTGTAGTTTTATTTATTTCAATTGCGTTCTTTATTCATTATTGGCTGCGGAATTTATCAGTGTAGAAAAGCGGCTAATCTTTTTTACCAAATTTTAATTCCCAAAATAACTGATGCAATTGGTAGGTAAAATTAAGCAAATGAATAAAGAGATTCAATGTAGTTTAATGTTTCCAAAATAAAAATCAAACGGGGCGGTTCCATAAACTAGCAATAGTGTATACCTATTCCTTATTGATGGTACTTTATTAAATAGAAAACTAAATTGAAGTTTCTAGTCAACCTCTTTTAAGTAATTTTGTTACTTCATAAAAAGAGATGATATGTTCAGCAGCGGTCAATTTTACTTCGCCCTATTTTTTTTAGTAGCCTTTATAATAGGTATGATTTACGCCTACCGCGGAGATATTAAAAAGAACCCTAAGTATTTCAAAGGATCTTTCAAGATACTACTTAGTTTCATTTTGATTTATGGTATTTACTTTATCCTAACCCGCATTTTTGCTTTCGGTTAACATGTCTTTAAACTCTTGAACAATCATTGCAGTGGCACCCCATACAATATGATTGTTTAACAAGAAAGCAGGGACTTCTATTTTCGATTTATCGGGCAATGAAACGGCTGTTTTTATAAAATTGACCTCATTCATTATATCCTCCAATTTCACCTCAATAATTTCAGCGACCTCTCGCTCTTGTTCTTTAAATATCGGCTTTGATTCAATAACCCCTAAAAAAGGAGTGATTAAAAAATTACTTGGTGGGACATATATTTCGGTAAGTTGCCCTAAAAGTGAAACCTCGTCCTGATTTACCTGAATCTCTTCTTTTGCTTCTCTGAGGGCAGTGCCTTGTAAATTCAAATCACTAGGCTCCCACTTACCACCGGGGAAACTCACTTGGGCTGAATGTACTCCTTTATAATGCTGCCTTAATATAAAAACTACGTGAGGAATCGTGTCTACTGGATAAAAAAGGACCAAAACCGCACTTTCTCTATATCCTCCTCTATTTTTCATGTCTACAGCTTTCGGACGCTGGTAGGACATGAGTTTGTCATGAGAGGTATCTCCAGGTAGTGCACTCTTAAGCCTTTCTGCTAAAAAATCAGACAGTAATGAAAAGTCGTTAATTATTTCCAAATAACCTTATTTAATGAAGGGTCATAAATCTCCATACTATTTATCGTATACAGCTCTAGCAGCCCACCTTTAATTTGCTTTATCTCTTGATACGTTTTACTAAAAAATGGGACAAAATCATTATCTATCAATTGAAAGCTATCATTTTTCTCAAGGATAAATCCTAATGTATCCAATCTTTTAATATTGGTATTATCATCTTTCAAGAGTGGTTTTCCATGTCTATTGATTACCGTATAACCAACATCTGTTCTGACGATAGCTCTATTATTAACAAATGACTCTGCAACTTTATACTTATAAGGTATAACTAACCGTGCATCAGCATTCATATATCCCCAGTCTCCTTTCTTTTTAATAGCCGTTAAACCTGTAGGATTATAGTCTCCAATTGCTTCAAAAATAGCAGGAACAACCTTTTCCCCAGTTGTATCGATGACGCCTACTTTATCTTTGGTAATCACTGGTGCAAAACCATTCTTATCAAACTTACTAAAGGTTAGTGCTTCTATCTTAAATTGAAAAGAGAAATCTGTTAATAAAGTACCTGATGTATTCACAAAAGTGTAAGCTAATGAGTCAGCAACTAAAGCATATCCATTTGAAAACTCTCCTATATTCGAGTAAAGAAAGTCGACTACTACTGACCCATTATTGGCATATACACCGTAATTATTTTTCTTTCTTGCACGAGCGACACCTTGTTGATTAAACACTTCAATCCAATCGTGTTCAAATCCAACCACGACATCACCATTCAGGTTAATTAGTCCTCTTTTACCGTTTTTCTCCGCGTAAGCAAATCCATTGGAAAAACTACCGGCAGCATCGTAAAATAAAGGAATACTTATGGTTCCGTCATAACTAATATAGCCAAACTTGCCATTCAATTCTACCAATGCGAGTCCATCAGAGAAAGGTAAAATTTGGTCATATGTTAAAGGAGTAATTAACTGATTGAGTTTATTGATTAATCCATACTTCTCTCCAAGTCCTACGATTGTAACTCCATTGGAGAAAGGCTCTATTTCGTCATAAATTGCCGGTATTATGAAATCCCCTTGCTTATTTATCACTCCAAGGTAGCCATCTTGTTGCACTATCGCTGATCCTTCGATAAACTCGCCTGCCCATTCATAATTAAATTCTAATACTATATTGCCGCTTACGTCGATGTATCCAAACTTATTGTCTCGCTTTACTGCATAAAAGTTCTTGCCTGCCAAATTGA
>CBFHLF010000155.1:0-5087 GCA_965656555.1 uncultured Acidiluteibacter sp.
AATTGGTTTTTAATTTCATTTTATCGTGAAATTCAAAAGGGCCAACCTCTATGGTTTCCATTTCCTGAATTGGGAAGTATAAAACCACAGCCTTCTTCACCCATTCATTCACTTGCCAACCATCGGCGGTAGGCTCCGCGGTGCGCAACTTACCCTTATCGATAAATTCGATAACAGATCGGATAGCTTCCTTACTCTCTTCTTGTTGTAACAGGGATCTATCGTCCCAAATTTGCTCAATCTTTGTTCTTAACTCTTGCATCTAATCGTGTTTTTGAAATAGGTCTGACAATTTAGCCGTACTTGTTTTCCAACTAAAGTGATCATTAACATATTGGTGTCCCTTTACTGCAAAAGTAGCCGCTTTTTCAGGATTAGAAAGCAATTCAAGCGCTAATTCGGCATACTCTTGCGGTGATCGACCAATTAAAATAGTTTCGTTTTCTTTTGCTCCCAACGCATTATTAGCCAACTCCGAAGTGATACAGGGCAACTCCATTGACATGGCTTCCAATAACTTATTTTGAAGACCAGTACCAATCTGCATCGGTGCTATAAACAGCTTAGCTTCATCGTAATATGTTCTAATATCTTCTACCCATCCTGTTACCTTAATGTTCTTATTAGCTAGTGCTTTAACCCTGCTTGAAGGGTTCGCTCCAACAATGGCTAGCTGAACAGTTGGATGCTGCTTGGCTATCAAAGGTATAATTTCTTTAGCCAAATATTCTGCACTCAATACGTTGGGTTCATAACTCATATTTCCCGTAAAAATCAGATCGTATTTTTTGGGACGACGCTGAGAATAAAAGAAATCATGTTGAACGCCATTCGGAATAATTTCAATGGCTTCATTATCGGCATTTACAATCAAATCTCGGTCTTGAACTGAGATGATGGTGCAAGTAGTGAAATATGCATAAATAAAATGCTCATATCGCTTCAAGCGCAGTGCCTCAATTTTCACAAAAGGTTTAAGGTAAAAAGGGCTATTAGCGATGCGCCGTTCCATTCCGCGTGACAACGCATCCATGTAATCCAATGTTTTTGGAATATGGTGGATATCTTTTACATATTCGGAAGTGCGAATCAATTGAGCATAAATATGATCTACTTGATACTTCTCGATTAGTTGTGTAATTTTTCGCTTGGCTGATTTGGAATAAAAATACATCACCTGAAAAGGTAATTTAGAAAAAAGTAACCCAAATGCGAGCTGAAAATAACTTCTCAATTTAGCAACCCTCACCACATCTATCGACTTACAGTAAGGTTTTAGCTCGTTGATCGAATCTTGGCTAACCTGTGTATCGCTAAGCGCACAGAGGTGAATTTCATGTGAAGTGCTGAGCTCTTTTATTTGGTAATACGCACGCAACTTATCTCCTTTTTCTAAAGGGTATGGAAAGCGAGAAAGTAAAACAAAAATCTTCATACTAGAGTTGGCGATAAAATTCAATAAGTTGTTGCGTAATCCTTTCGTTATCAAAGTGCTCTTTCACAAAACTGCGTGCATGTTGTCCCATCGATTCGCGCTGATTCTGATTTTGGTGCAAGTCGGCTACAGCTGTTATAAAATCATCTGCAGAAGCAGCTACCTTCATTTCTTTTTCAGCAATAGATATCCCTTCCACTGCCTTTGGTGTTGCCACTAGGGCTTTCCCTAGCGCTAATCCTTCCAACACTTTGATGCGAACCCCGCTTCCTGCAAAGAGTGGAACAATCATGATGCCTTGATTTCGAATAAAGTCCATGGCATTTTCTACTTCCCCATGCAACACAATCTGCTCGTCTTTTAGCTCCATAATTTCTTGGGGCATTCCTTTTCCGGCAATGTGAAACTGCAGATCGGGAAACTGCTTCTTTAAATCCGGCCAACACGATTTTAAAAACCAATTCAATCCATCAAGATTGGGCTGCCAATCCAATGATCCGATAAAAAACAAATTAGCGTTATTATGCGCTGATAGCGGGTAATAACGTGAGGGATTTATTGAAAATGGAATGGTTGTAATCGCAGTGGGCTTTCCCAATTGATTAATGAGGGATGCATCGTACTTGCTAATTGCTGCAATGCCATCAAATAACTCGAAGTGCTTGTCCTCAAATCGTTTCAAACGGCGATACAGCAAGCTTAAATAAGCTTTCTTTAGTGGATTTTCTTCCTGAAGGTACTTCTCTTTCCATATCTGCTGCTCTACATTGTGCGCCCGATAAACGACTTTAGCAGAAGAATGGGCTCGAATTGTTGCCAAATAGGGTACAACAAACAGACTTTCTAAATGAATAACATCGTATTCTTCTGATTGAAGTAAGTGAACCAAACGGCTGTTAAAATCAGTAGAATAGAACCTGCTTAAATTATATGATTTGCGACTAAACAAATTAAAAAAAGCTGAAAGCGGATTTAGATCCGTCGAAATAGTAATGGCTTCTACTTTAGTTGTTCGTAGATAATTATCAGGAATTTTTTCTTTTTGAAATGGATGTTTGGCTGTAGCTAATGTCAGCACCTTTACTTCTGCGCCAGACCGCACAAGACCGCTTGTAATGTCATCCATAGCCAAACATCCGCCATCAACAGGCGGATAGGGTGGTTTATGACATAACTGCAATACCTTCATAGCGTGTCAAAAAATTTAGCTAGTGGTTTTTTTCTTAAATAATTTCGCAAAAAACGAAGTGTAAGCATCAGCACTTAATAAGGCAGAATCCGTTGTTGCTTTATAGGTTAAGTAAATTCCCACCGGCAATAATACAAATGCAGACAACCACATTCCTTCGAAAGCAGTCAAAGCCCCTTCCTTAGCCATCTTTTCTCCTGTTATACTTACCATGTGGTAAATCAAAAAGAAAACAACAGAAATAACCATTGGCATGCCTAATCCACCTTTACGGATTATTGCACCAAGTGGAGCACCAATTGAGAACAAGATAATACATGCAAACGATAAGGTATACTTTCGGTGCCACTCAATTTCATGTCGGTGAATAGCTTCAAGACGAATCTCTCGTTCTCTAATAATGGCATCCGATTTGGATTTAGCACTTCGAGCAAGATTCGCAGCAGTTTTATACAATCGCTCTCGCTCAAAACCATTCATATGATTAAAGATAGAATCAAACACAAGCGTTTCCTTTGATTGGGTAAGTGTTTGCTCCTCTTTAGGTGGATTGTAGTTTGCATAAGTGTAATCAAGGTTATCTTGATATGCATCTACAGATACTGCTAATCGACTTTGAAGTGAATCAATAGCAACCTCAAGTTGACTAATATTGAGCATTTTATAATTTGTCTTGAACAAATCTTCATCCGTACGATTTAGCGTAAACTCAGACAAATCTGTCCGGATCAGGTTCTCTTCAAACTCTACTCTTGCCAAAACGAAATCACGATCTGTACCTTCATTGGGTTGCTCATCGTAACTTCTACCATTGAAGAGTTGTAACTCTAGGTACTGCTTGTTATCTGTGAGTTTCATGGTTCCTTCTTCCGCCAAGGTCACTGTTCGGTTCCCTCGATCATCTGAATGGTCATAAATCATAATATCATGCAATCGTTCTCCATCATCTGTAGGTTTTTTATCGCCTACACGAATGGTTAAATCGTTGAGCTCCGATGAAAAAATACCCGGTTGTAAATCCATGGCGGGTTTCTGCTCCCTTACATCATACAGCAACGATCTGCTTTTTAGGTTGGCAATAGGCAACAAATAGTTAGCGAATAAAAATGCAGCCAATGATAGAAATACCACAAATACCGTGAGCGGACGTAAAACCCTTTTTAACGATATGCCTGCCGACTTGAATGCAATGAGTTCATAGTTTTCACCAAGATTACCAAAAGCCATTAGAGACGATAGCAGCACGGCCAACGGAAGAGCTAAGGGAACCAAGCTTGCAGAAATATAGGCCAAAAGCTCTACAATAACGTACCACTCTAATCCCTTGCCGACCATATCATCGATGTGTTTCCATATGAACTGCATGAGCAATATGAACACGGCAATAAAAAAAGTAGCAACAAAAGGACCTGCAAAGGTTCTGAGAATAAACTTGCTTAATGTTTTCAAAGGGAAATAAACGAATTAATAGGTTACAAATATACCTATTCGAGAAAAAACAACGTCAATTCTGGCGATGACTTTAGCCACCAATAACACTTATCAATTCAGCCACTTGAGATTCCCATAGTCGTTTTGATTCTTCTACTTCGTCTTCATCGGCAAAATCAGTCACCAATAATGCAATGTCTTTAGTGAGATCATCGATGCGAACACGCAGTTCAAAAAAGGTATCATCATCTTCTTCCTCCCACTTAAATTTAATAAAAGAACCTGCTTTTTTTGAAATAAGCTCGGCAACTTCTTCGGAGCCATCCCAAATAAAAGTATAGGTTGTTCCTCGAGAGTTTACATTATCTGCGAACCATTCTGAAAGACCACTAGGTGTGGCGATGAAATTATATAAGATTTTTGGAGAAGACTTCACAGGAAACTCCAACTGATATTCTACTTTATCTGACATATTATGCGATTTCGATGTGCTAAATCCATTTATCCTGCAAGATAGATAAAAAATCGAAAGGGCATTAAAAGAAAAAATTAAAAAAAGATAAAAATTAATGTCGCCTGAATTAACAATTTGGTATATTTGTGCCCTCAAAAAAAACGGCGAGGTAGCTCAGATGGTTAGAGCGTCGGATTCATAACCCTCAGCACAAAAGCTGAGTAAAAAAAATGAAAATTGTTCTTTATCTTAATGATAAAACCTAAAAAATAACATAAGGCGAGGTAGCTCAGTTGGTTAGAGCGTCGGATTCATAACCCGGAGGTCACGGGTTCAATTCCCGTTCTCGCTACAACCCAAACAAAAACCCCTGAAATTTAACGATTTCAGGGGTGTGTTTGGAAAGTGTGTTTGGAGAGTGTGTTTGGAACTCTCTAATTTTAAAACTTTATTGGCCGTTGCTTCAAATTGATTTGCTAAATAAAGTATCTGTAATCGTATTCAATTTTTTCTCTATTTTCTATTAGCTTTCCTATTCTAGCAATATCAATTGAAGAGAAAATTGTTGCAGGTAATTG
>CBFHLF010000156.1:0-5036 GCA_965656555.1 uncultured Acidiluteibacter sp.
AAAAGAATACGATGTAATAGTAGTCGGAGGAGGCCATGCAGGCTGCGAAGCAACGGCTGCTGCTGCGAATATGGGTTCTAGAGTGCTATTAATAACAATGAATATGGGCACTATAGCCCAGATGTCTTGTAACCCCGCAATGGGTGGTGTTGCTAAGGGACAAATTGTTCGAGAAATAGATGCCATGGGAGGATATTCAGGTATCATATCAGATAAAACTGCGATTCAGTTTCGAATGTTAAACCGATCGAAAGGTCCAGCTATGTGGTCACCAAGAGTACAGAGTGACCGTTGGTTATTCGCACAGGAGTGGCGGTTAATGCTTGAACAAACCAAAAATGTTGATTTTTGGCAGGATATGGTTACAGGAATTGAAACCAAAAACGGTAAAATAACTGGTGTAAAAACCAATCTTGGAATCACTTTTAAAGGGCAGTCAGTAATACTTACAAATGGCACATTCCTAAATGGTCTAATACACATTGGAGACAAAAACTTCGGAGGTGGGAGAGCCGCAGAGAACAAAGCAACAGGAATTACAGAAAACTTAATACATCTAGGCTTTGAAGCAGGTAGAATGAAAACAGGAACACCTCCAAGGGTAGATGGGAGATCATTAGACTATTCAGTAATGGAGGAGCAAAAAGGAGATGAAAACCCATCAAAATTCTCCTATCATGACTCTACCAAGCCATTAACGAATCAAAAGAGCTGTTATATCACATACACTAACGAGACAGTACACGATATTTTGAAAGAAGGTTTTGATAGATCACCTATGTTTAGCGGTGCAATTGCAGGAACAGGACCTCGATACTGTCCATCAATTGAGGATAAGATTGAGCGCTTTGCTGAGCGAGAAAGGCACCAATTATTTATAGAACCAGAAGGATGGAATACCGTGGAAATTTATGTAAATGGATTCTCAACTTCGCTACCTTTAGAGATACAAGAAAAAGCAATCAGACAAGTAAAAGGATTTGAAAAAGCAAAGATATTTAGACCTGGTTATGCTATAGAATATGACTATTTTCCTCCTACTCAATTAAAACATACATTAGAGACTAAACTAGTAGAAGGTCTGTATTTTGCAGGACAAATAAATGGCACAACAGGATATGAAGAAGCTGCTTGCCAAGGAATGATGGCAGGTATCAATGCACACTTGAAAAATAGAGAAGAGGAAGCATTCATTCTAAAACGTGACGAAGCTTATATCGGTGTATTAATTGATGACCTCATCACAAAAGGCACTAAGGAACCGTACCGTATGTTTACGTCTCGTGCTGAATATCGCATATTACTTAGACAAGATAATGCGGACGCAAGACTAACACCAATAGCTCATAAAATTGGATTGGCAAGCGATGAGCAAATGCGCAGAGTAGAAGAAAAAAACAGCTCAATTAAAGATCTATTAAGTTCGTTAGACAACATAAGCATAACACCTGAAGAAACTAACGAATACTTAGCAGCGAATAAGACAGCAAATATTAAGCAAAAAGTAAAAGCTTCAAGCGTAATAACCCGCCCGCAAGTATCTCTTGAATCAATGTCAAAAGCAATACCATCAGTAAAAAATATTCTTGCGAATAACACAGCTGAGGTAATTGAGCAGGCTGAAATTAAAATAAAATATCAGGGATATATTGACAGAGAAAAAGAAATGGCAGAAAAAATGACAAGGTTAGAAGAGGTGAGACTTAGTGACAAGATAGACTACTTTTCTTTTCAATCCATATCATCTGAGGCAAGGGAGAAACTACATCAAATACGCCCAGCAACTTTAGGTCAAGCCAGTAGAATAAGCGGAGTGTCTCCATCAGACATATCTGTTTTAATGATCCATTTAGGAAGATAATAATAATGTTCCACGTGAAACAACATAATTAATGAACTATAGAAGTCAATGCCCAATATGTGATGGCGAGTCTAACTCGCCATTTTTAATTTGTAAAGACCATACGGTAAGTAAGGAAAACTTTAATATTGTTACTTGCAATAATTGCGGGTTTAAATATACAAACCCGATACCAGAGGAGGATAAAATAGGGGACTATTACAAATCTGAAGAATACATATCACATAGCAATACCAATAAAGGTTTAGTAAATAAAGCATATCAAACTGTCAGAAATATTACGTTGAAACAAAAAGAAACGCTAATATCAGAAGGGAGAGAGCGCAATCGATTACTTGACATTGGATGTGGAACCGGAGAGTTTTTGAACTTTTGTAAAAGAGCAGGATGGAATGTGGAAGGAGTAGAACCCGATGAAAGTGCACGAGCATTAGGACAAAATAATTATGGATTAACCGTAAATACAGAAGACAGAATTGCCAATATTAAAGATAAATCTGTTGATGTTATCACCATGTGGCATGTACTAGAACATGTATATCATTTGCAAGATAGAGTTAAAGAACTCCATCGAATTTTAACAGACGATGGTGCAATATTTATTGCTGTTCCAAATTACGAATCATATGATGCACAAAAATATAAAGAACATTGGGCAGCATATGATGTACCTCGCCACTTATATCATTTTGGAAAATCTGATATAAAACGATTAATGGAGAACCATGGACTATACGTTGAGAAAATTAGTCCGATGAAATTCGACTCCTTTTATGTTAGTATGCTAAGTGAAAAATATCAAAATGGTTCAATTAATTACATGAATGCATTTATGACAGGCTTAAAATCTAACGGTGAAGGTCAAAAAACAATGAATTACTCCAGCTTAATCTATAAAATCAGAAAACGAAGCTAAATAAAGCGATTTAAAAGCATTGCGTGCTATAATAAGGAAAAGGGTAAAGTAATTATTAAAACAGCGTTAAATAAGACCTATGTAATATAATGATTTTTAAGCAGTTAAATGTAATTAGATTACAGACACAAAAAAAGCCACTACTTTTTAAGTAGTGGCTTTATGTGACCCCGGCAGGATTCAAACCTGCAACCGTCAGAGCCGAAATCTGATATTCTATTCAGTTGAACTACGGGGCCATTTAGGGTTGCAAATATAATGTAATTTTGAGCAATAAATTCACGCATTCGCAGTTAAACTCTATCAAATAATAAATATGAGACATCTACTTACTATCGCTATTTTACTTGTGGGTTTAAAATTTACTAATGCCCAAAATAGCCCAATTGGTGCCTGGACTGATCACCTTCCTTACACTACAGGAAAAAAAGTAGCAGTAGGCGCGGATAAAATTTACTGCGCAACAGGTGCAGCATTATTTTACATTGATAAAACAGACAACTCTATTTCAAGAAAAAGCAAAGTTAATGGACTATCAGACGTTGGAATTGCTGATATATCATTTGTAGAAGCAACATCAACTTTAGTCATCACGTACAGCAACGGAAATATAGATTTATTTAGAAATGATGCCATATTTAATATTCCTTTCCTAAAAAATGACCTAACGATACCAGATAAATCAATTAATAACGTACTAGTGCAAAATGAGTTTTTATATATTTCCTCAGGTTTTGGTATCGTTAAACTAAATACAGAAAGAAGAGAAATCTCCGATAATTACATCATAGGCTCGAATGGTACCTTTGAAAGCATATTCGATATATCCATTTTGAATGATACCATTTATGCAGCAACATCGACGGGCATAAAGTATGCAACACTTAGCTCAAATTTGAACGATTTTCAAAACTGGAAAAGAGAAACATCCTTATCACGTTTTCCATTTAAGTTTATAGAAAAATTTGATGATAAGTTGATAGCAGTGAGTACTGCATTTCCAGGAACAGGAGATAGCATTTATGCAAGAGAGCAAGGACAATGGAATAAAATTGCATATCAAGTGAATAACATAAATGAAGTAGTTTCTTTAAACGGAAAACTGAACGTGCTCTCTACGGGAACACTTATTCGCATAGACGATCAATTAAATGTAACTGATACCTTAACACAATTTTTTGACGGAGGCTTTTTTCAACCGAATGATATAGACTTTGATCAGACTACAAACACGGAGTGGTTTGCAGATGAATTCTCCGGCTTAGTAAGTCAAAAGGATACACGTGTAAAACGTTATTCAGCTAACGGACCTGCATCTGAACAAGTATATAAAATCGAATCAAGCAATGGAAAAGTATACACCGTTCCAGGGGGATTTGACAACGCATACAACAACCTATATTTAGCGCCTGAAATAAATATCTATAAAGAAGGAGAATGGAGAACCCTAACGAACCGTTCTTACAAGCCATTATCGGGTAGTTTTGATTTATTGAACATAACAATCGACCCTTCGGACGAAAACCATGTATTTGTTGGAAGTTGGGGTAAGGGTCTACTCGAATTTCAAAACGATGAATTAATTAATCAGTTTGATAGCACTAACTCAAAGGTACCATCCAGACAACAGTATGAATGGTACGGAGTTGCAGGCTCAAATTATGATCAAAACGGAAATCTATGGATATCACATACGTATACAGATACAGCTATTTCTGTTTATACAAATGATAAAGAATGGTATAACTTTGGATTTACCAATAATATATCGGCAGATAAATCAATAGGTGACATACTAATCACACAAAGTGGCTTAAAATGGGTCTTAATTCCGCGTGTAGGATCAAATCTTGAAATCTTAGTCTTCGATGATGGTGGAACGATAGAAGATAGGAGAGACGATAGGGAATTGTTACTAACAAGCGCCCCAGGCAATGGAAACTTACCAGGCTCTAGAGGTATGGTTGGTGCAGTCGATCAAGATGGTGAATTATGGATTGGTACAGATGATGGTTTAGCGGTATTTTACAATCCAGATGGAATATTTGATGGGGATAAAGATGCACAGAGAATACTGATACAACAAGGGGCAGACGTAGAGATTCTACTAGAGGCCATTAAAATATCAGATATAAAAATTGACGGGGGAAATAGAAAATGGATATCCACAGAAGGGGAAGGAGTTTTCTTAATATCTGAGGATGGTTCCGAAGAGTTATTTCATTTCACGAGAGAAAATAGCCCATTGATTTCGAATAA
>CBFHLF010000157.1:0-5017 GCA_965656555.1 uncultured Acidiluteibacter sp.
TATTGTCTCGCAGTGTTGTCGTCATTGATGCTGACGGCATGGTGGTCTATACCCAACAAGTTTCTGAAACTGCCGATGAACCTGATTATGAAGCGGCGCTGGCTGCTTTGTAATTGCCTCTACCGGAAAATAAAAAAGCCTCATTTGAGTATGAATTTCTTGATACTTATGAAGCTGGTATTCAATTAATGGGAACCGAGATCAAATCCATTCGAGATTCTAAAGCAAGTATCAAAGAGGGATACTGTGTATTTAAAAAAGGAGAATTGTTTGTAAAAAACATTCACATATCAGAATACAAAGAAGGCAGCTACAACAATCACGAGCCTAAAAGAGACCGAAAACTACTTCTCCACAAACGCGAATTGGAAAAGCTTTCAAAAAAGAAAAATGACGTGGGCCTGACGATTATTCCGGTGCGGCTTTACATTAATTCCAAAGGACTAGCGAAAATGATGATTGCGCTAGCAAAAGGTAAAAAGATGCATGACAAACGCGAAAGCCTTAAAGCGAAAGATGATAAGCGTGCGATGGATCGAGCGATGAAGGTGTAGTTTGTAACACAGGTAGGTCTTTTATAAAATCTCATTCATATTTGATTTTTTGATGGTATTTTTCAACTATTATTGTAGATTAGGCTGCTTAATGAGAACCTAACTCCTCGACCAGATGATAAAAAAGACCTTCAAGTTTATTTTCAAATCTTTTCTTTTAATAATCTTAATTGCTGCTATCAGCTACGGAACATTCCATCTTTGGGAATACGCTACAGGAGGCAAATACATTGCTTATATAGAAAATAATAAAGAAACTGTTGGCTTAAATGAACACTTCACATTTGAGATTGCAGAATCAGACTTGAAGAATAGTAAACTCATTTTAGTAGGAGAAATACACGGTTTTAAAACACCAACTGTTTTTGACGTGGATTTATTCTCCCACTTAAATAAAAATCATGGAGTTAGGCATTATGTAGCAGAAGTAGATTTTCTTCAAGCAAGACTACTCAATCAATTTTTAAAGGATGGCGATAGCGCAAAACTAGAGAAAGCATTGGCTAAATGGGCAGTATTTCAAGGTAGAAATAACTTAGATTATTATGCGAAATACTACCGACTTCAGCAGCTATATGCTGAAGCGGCAGGAGAAAATAAATTTGAGTTTATTGGTGTAGATCAACTTCAAGATTTCACTCTTTTATCTGGATTTATTAACGATTTAGATAGTAGTCAAACAATTAGTGAAAATTTTACGAACGAAGAATGGAGTTCAACCATCGGAAAAATGATTAACTCTCAATTATACTCTGGAGATACACTTCAAGCATTGAAGCACATAGATTCTAACCTTCACCATTTGAGTAATAAGATTGGTAGAGAAGAAACGATGTTCAGAAATTTTCGAAACCAGTATGCAGAAAAATCATTGCATACCGAAAAAGTATACGGGTATTTTGGACTCTACCACGTTTTCCAATATAAGGTAAATGGTAATAGTCCACTAGCAGCGAAAATTAGAACCAGTGACTTAAGTCTCGATGGAAAGATTACCTCTTTTAATTTTTTAATGAATGATAGTTATATGGTTATGCCTAGTAATCAATTACCTGAATTTATGCAAACAGGCCCTATCAATAGTAAAATGGAGATATCTGCTGATAACTTACTGTTCATGTATTTATATGGTATAAAAGATTTTAAAAGAGCTACAGAACCCAATACTCAATCAATCATCAAACTAAACAATCTGGACTCTCCTTATGGAAACTCAAGTAGAATGATAAAAGCGTATCAATTATTACCGGTAACAGACCTCATGGAAATGACAGAACCCGGTAAGGAGTATGCACAATATACTGTGTTTGTGAGGAATTCAGATTGGGCAGAGCCCATGAGAAAATAAATTGATTCTACAATACTTCTACTTCTTCCAAAGTACCTATATACACCAAACTACCCGTTACTTTCATTTGCTCAGTTTGCTGAAGTAAAGAAATATAATTCCTCAACTGCTCTTTATGTTTTTCTGAGGGCTTTCCTGTTTTAAAGTCGATTACTTTAACAGCATCCTCAAAGTATACTACACGATCAGGTCGAAGTGTTTTTCCATCAGGAGTCAAAAGATCACATTCTGTTTTAACCTTCAAACCTTCTTGGAAGTATGGGGAAAAAGCAGGTTGGTCTATCATTAAGGCAATCTCTTGAGCATACCTTGCTCTCTGTTCTACAGTAATACTGCCTTGTTTGAGTAACTTATCGAGTACCTTACTAATATCCTCTTTTGTTTTAATAAGTGCTAATATTAAGTGAATGGTATTGCCGTATTGACGGGCATCTTCACCAAAATTAATATCCCAATAATCAGGAGCTTGATAACTCAAAGCTAGTTTATCGTTCCAATCTTTAGAAATAAACGTAAGCAGCTCTTCTGCATTAGCAGCTGTTTGTGAATGCGATGAAGTCGTGGGAACTTCTGAACCAGATAACACAAACGTTTTCTCTTCTTCATCCCACTGCCCTTTTGATGATAAATAATCCATCATTAGAGTACTTAAGTTTAGTGTCTTTGAACTTTTAGAGGGTAAATTACTAATAATATACAAACGCTCTTCAGGCCGTGTAAATGCAACATAAAGCGTGTTAAACAAATCAATCGTTGCATTACGCTTCTCTTCTAGATAAACAGATTCGTACTTTGTATCCTCTAACCTATTCGATAATTGTATATAAGCCAGTTGATCAATTGGTAATTCTGCATCAGTATCGATAACCCATTTGCCTCCTCCAATCTTTAACCGTTCTGTAGCATATGGCATGATTACAACCGGAAATTCCAGCCCTTTTGATTTATGAATGGTCATGATATTTAACGCATCTAAACCTTCAGGTAACGTGATAGATTTAGAATCTTTTCGTTGATCCCACCATGTTAGAAAGCCAAGAATATCATTGTTATTGGCAATAGCGTAATCAAACACTTCATCCATAAAAAACTGTATGTAAGGGTCTGCCTTTTCAAGAAGACCGAACACCCTAAAAGTGGTTTCAATTAGTTCAAATAATGGCCGCTGCCTTAAAGCATTAAACGGCAATTGTTCAGCTGTAAAACCCATTTTCTCCCAAAATGATGCAGCATCATTTCTGGATAATACACGTGTGTAGACTGCATCAAGCGATTTCTCTTTAAAATGTCCATTGGCAAATAAAGCATCTATAATGTACTTCTTATAAATAGCTTCTGACGGATAAATAAGTACGTATAAAACATTTACAATAAGTTTAACTGCAGCAGAGTTTGCAATCATAACAGACTCAGCTGATGCGATCTTATATCCTTTATCAATCAGTATTTTTGCTACTTCGTTCGCCTTTGTATTACCTCTAAACAGTAAGACGATATCTTTTAATCGATAGCCTTGCTGCAAGCAACGTTCTATTCGGTCGATAATAATTTCTACCTGTTCTGGGTCGTCATCAAAATCATCAACATCGGTTAATTTTACCGGTTTATCACAAAAGTGAACCTCTACATAACCGCCATTGTGATTATCTCTTGGTGTTTGCGCATGCCCTTCGTAGAGGCTTCCTATTTCTTGATACTTTTCAAAACAATAATTAAAAAACGAGGTATTGAAGTTTACTATCTCCTCTTTACTTCTAAAATTTCTAGATAAATTATCAATATCTACAACTCGATCAAAAAGAGCCTGACTACTTGCCACTGTTGGATTCTGATCTGATTTATAAATTTTAGGCAACGCCACAAATTGCTCAACTTCTCCACCTCTAAAGCGATAAATTGCCTGTTTAGCATCTCCTACCAACATATTAAAGTGCCCTTGACTTAGTGCATTAGTAAACAAAGGAATCAAATTATGAAACTGCATAACAGAAGTATCTTGAAACTCATCAATCAGGTAATGGTGATAGCGCTCCCCAATTCGTTCGTAAATAAACGGAGCAGGTTCTTTGGCAATTACATCTGATATTCGCTTATTAAATTCAGAAATGTGGACTTTATTTTCCGTGGTTCGTAGCTCACCAATTATTTTATCTAACTCATTAATTAAAGCTACTGCATATAAGTTTTTTAACTGAACCTCTCTTGCTATATATGGCTGATAACCGCTATCTATTAATTCCTTAGCTTGAATGTAAAGCGATTCTAATTCTCCCTTTATAGCGTCAATAGCTGCCATTTGTTCAGAATCTTTTTTTACCTTCCCGCTGTACCATTTATCATCTACAATCGTAGCTTCCACATATTTGTTGGGAGAAAACTTTTCTGTGCGCAACTCATTTAAATAATGAAAGTAAGCATGAATACCTCGAGATCCCTGAAAAAAGCTATCGACCATTGCACCACTCTCTATTATCAACTTTACAGCCTGGTCTCCCAATGGTTGTATTTGATTTAGAAATTCATCATTCAGCTTTTTATATCGATCAATTTTCTGTTGAAAATCGTCGAAATTATACGACTTCAAAGCCTTTATAGCAGCAGTACCATCTTCTTTAAGCAACTCTATAGCTATCGACTGAATATCTGATTCTAAATCATACTTTTCTCCTTTATCAACCTTGTTCTGTGTAAATTGTACTAAAAATGTAGTCAACGCCTTATCAATACCAATCTTAGAAAGCAGTAATTCAATTGACTGGTCAATAAGTGGCTTATTATCCAATTCAATTTCGAAGTTTACCGGCAGATTTAAATCACGCGCAAACGTTCTGACAATTCGATGGGTAAATCGATCGATGGTACCTATTCCAAAATCAGCATAATTGTGCAGAATAGCACGTAAAACTCGATGCGACTTTCGCTGAAGTTCCTCAGTAGTAAATCCCAATTCTTCAAGTAAAACACCTTTCAGTATGTCATGCTTACTCGGTACAGGTGCGGGATCAGATAAAAACGCGAGTGCTTCCAAAACCCTTGCTTTCATTTCATTAGCAGCCTTATTGGTAAAGGTTGTTGCCAATATTCTGCGAAATGTAAGCTCAGATGTCGGCTTTAA
>CBFHLF010000158.1:0-4974 GCA_965656555.1 uncultured Acidiluteibacter sp.
TGGGCTAGCAATTGGTCGTAATACTCATTAATTTCTGGTTTATATGACCTAGCAGAATCAATTAAGACAATATAATCATCATAAAACCCAAGCTGAAATTGAATAATCGATTGATTCAAGTAAAAAAGAAAATCTACCGTTGGCCACTCTCCTAATTGTACAGCTGACAACACCTGCTTTGCAAGGTCATACTCTTCTTGTCTAATGTGCACAACTGCCATATTTACAGTCGTAAATTGATAGCTTTCTGTATTCACTTCACCTCTTAGCTCCATTTTTTTTCGCGCTTGAATAAAATATTCAATAGCTGTTTTAAGGTACCCTTTATCAAAATAAACAGTTCCAATATTTGATAGTAATTGAGAAATATTTGGCTCCTCTTCTATTTTTTTTGAAACTTCAAGAGCATTTTGCCAATAAGTAAGGGCACTATCTAAATTGCTTTTGTAAAAATGTAAAGAACCTCGCTCAAAATCCGCATAATTCATAAAGGATAGGCTCTGTTCTAAGATGGCTTTTTGGTATAGTGAATCTAAAACTGATAAAGCGGAGTCCATTTTACCAACAGCCTTGAATTGATTTACTCGATTCATATAGGAATAGAGTTGATCTGTACTGTCAGTTATTTTGTCATTTTCAATATCAAGTGCATGTTCGTGACAACTTGAAACACTAAAAAGACAAATACTTAAAAAGATATATAGTATGTTTTTTGATAGCACAGCCTTCTTGATATTCATTTTAATAATTTGACTCTATTTCTTTGTTAACGTCCATCAATAAACCATGTAGATTTTGATTATTGGGGTGATACATCAAACCCTCCTTTATTATCGCTGTTGATAATTCGAAGTCTCTAATCAAGAAGGCACTGTATGCAACTAATTCATAAATTACTTCACTTCTATTGGATTGAGAAAGGTAGAGCTTTCCGTACTTAATTACATCCTCATACTCTTCAAGATCAAAGCTGGTTTTAACTAGCTCATCTAAACTTATAATAGCATCGGGCTCCAGCTTATGAGCTTTTAAAAACGCCCTTTTTGCTTCTCCATAATTTTCTAAAACAATGTAAGTTCTTCCCAAATCATAATGATAATTGAAGAAATCAGGGTATATCTCAATAGCTTTCTTAAAATGTCCAATGGCTCTATCCAATCGCCTGTGGGACTCTTTTGAAGGGGTGGTTTTTTCTACTACATCTTTTACGGTAGTCATTGCTAACATATAATTAGCTTGTGCTGAGTTTTTTAAATGACTAATATCGTTTGTCATTAACGTTTCTGATGATACCCATAATCTATTTCTTGCCATTGTTCTGACAGATAATATGACAAGCACACTCAAAGCTATAAACTCTATTGATTTAGGTTTTCTTAGATTAAAATTGGGGCTAATCCAATTCAACACTCCACCTATAGCAATGCAAATACCCAAAGAAGCAACAAAAGCAAGCCTCTCCCCCACCATTCCTGCTACTAGAACCGGCCAATTACTAAACAGCAAGATTGCTACCAAATACCAAAGTACACCAATTGATATTAGTGGTTGTTTATCTATGGCATATATCATTAAAAAGATTAACATCAAGTAAGTTAAAAGGCTAATCCAAACTCTATAATCCGTAAAATCTGAAGTTTGAACTTTTGAATACCCGTAATAAAAAGAGAGCTCATTTGGGAATATCATCAATCGGAAATACTCGCCTAAAATTACAGCTCCAGTTGCTATTCGCTGCTCAAGTGTGTGAGGAACGACTAGCGTATTTTCCATATATTCCAACATCCTACCCTCTTGAAGACTTTGGTTAGAATTATTTTCTACTTTTTCAACGATTTGCTGCTTGTCCTCTAAAGTTTGAAATAGGTCCCCGTTAGATTGATAGTATTTATAACTTGAAAAGATTAAGAGAATTAATGTCCAAAGTATAACAACCTTTTGTAATCTACTTTTAGTAAGATTAATATCAATGGAGAACAAAGCTAAGCTTCCGATAATTAATCCTAAATGAAAAAAGGCAACCGAGAAAAACACACCACCTATAATAATTGATAAACCAGAAATTATTAAAGGTAGAAATCTATTTATTTTGGCTGTAAAAAAAACGATGAGTGGTATTACATATATTATTCCATAAATGTATTCACCTTTTTCATAAATAAAGTGAACAATAGTTGAAATGAGTAACACCGTAAAGACTACTCTAAAACTTCTATTACTTAACGGATGAATGATTAATACCGGTAGTAAAATAACGTTATACAACAGATACCAATTATTATCAAACACTAAATAACCTAGAATTGTCAATAAACCCAAAAGAGCAAATATTATATTGCTTCTATCATTTACATAAAACAGTAAAATTAAAATAGCAAGGCTCCAAAGCGTCTGCTCTCTAAATAATCCGCCTAGTAAAAATAGAATGAGAGAAGAAACCAGTGGAATAAAAAAATAAATGGTTTTTTCTTTAAAAGTTCGGTTAAAAAATTGGTTAGACTTTAGATAATATACGAAGAGGTATATAAGCGTGCAAAAGGTGAAAACTAAAATTCCTTTTTGGGGATCTAGATTGAATAAGAAAAGTGAAACAGGTAGTATAAAACTGAGTGAAAGCAATAAAAAAGGCACTACTTTTAGAGGGTACCTTAAATAAAAAAGAATCGGAATTAATAGTATTACCGAAACAGTTGTCTTTTTTGATAGAATAGATAAAGTAACACTTAAGAATAAACCAATTAGGAAGTAGGTATTTTTCTTACTCCACCATTTTAATGCAAAAAACACACTGAATTCTAGAAACAAAAAACTGAGTATTTCATCTCTATTCTTAATACTTGAAACTACCTCTGAATGCACAGAATGAACAGCAAATAACAGTGCAATAAAGAGAAGTATGTAATGATTAGTTGAAGTAAATACTTTTGTTAATAGGTAGTAGAGAAGTAAGACTGCTAAAATATATAACAGTAGATTAATAGTATGACTTACAAAAGGAGATTCATTGAAGATCCGATGCTCCAAATAAAACGACAAAGTAGTTATTGGTCGATAACCATAACTAAATCCATATGCTTCATGATACGAGGAAGAAAAAACATCTAGAATTGTAACCTCACTATTAGCTGAAGTCATCGGATTATTCATCGTGACTAATTCATCATCAAAATTATATCTATTTGATATAGTCATGCCATACACAACAAATGAAATAATTAAGAGAATAAGGTAATTTAGTCTCATATTAGCCGGCTTAATTTCCATCGAATATAATAAAACGCATTTTGAAGGGACAATAAGGTCAACCTTTTCCGATTCGTTAATACTTCTGAAGAGTAATGTTTGATATGATGAACGTATTGCTCAAACAAGTAATGATAGCGGTTATCCTTGTCTGAAAACTTGTCTAAAGTAAATCCGTTAAAATGAACGAAAATTACATCTTCTTTTTTTAAACTAACGGAATCATTCCAACCGGCCAAATTACAACCTCTATGTTTGATAATTTCCACCTGATCAAACAAAACAGGTAATAAATTAAGATATTTCTGATCGTCAAAAAGTCCTCTCCAATAGGCTTTTTTTATTTCATAAAGACAACAATCTCTCCACCATTCCAATGCTTTAACAGCATTATTGTTTACGCCAATAAATCCGGCATTATAAAGTCCAAGTCTAAAATTAGCTTCTAACCATGTTTGATTTTTTAAGGGTGATGATGGATAAAAATGCGGTGTTAAGAGTAAAGTATTCGTTTCCAATTCATCAAATAAAAATTTAGGTGAATTAAAGAAAAAGATATCATTGTCTACATATGCTATTTTATCATGAGTCTTTAATAGCTCTAGTAATAGGACAGATTTTAGTGCCCACCTTAACTTATCTTGATTCCGTGCATATTTATCAATGATGGAAGTACTTCCGTCTGCTGTTAGGTCTTTTAATCCCAATAAAGATATATTATGATGATCCAATGTATTCTCTACTGCTCCATCCACTAGTAAAACTATTAACTTACAATCAAATACTGTTAAACTATCTGCCAGAGCATAAGCTTTGTATAAATGGTGGAACGTACTTATGGTGCAAAATACAGACAAGCGACTAGATAATTTTATATGATATATTCAATCCTTTAAAAGACTTTTCTAAAAAATAACTTAAACAATATAAGGGGTTTATAAAAATAATCGTCATTGGAACAACAAATGAAACAATTACAATATCCATAAAGTAATAAATCCCCAAGTGCATACCAAACAAAGCAAAGCCATAGATACGTGCATAACCTCTATGAATAATAGCTACAGGTATAAAAAACTCTAGTAATAATGAAATAGAAAGCAAGATAAGTAGAGTCGATTGATTTTGATTGATAAATTCAACAAAATAAGCTGCTTTATCTAGTTCGGAACTTTCCAAATTAGTTACCCAATCGTAGTTAAATGATTTTACTATTTGTAAAGTTATTCTGCGCCCATCAGAAAGCCATGACAAAACAGAATCAAACAATTTAGAGCAAGCGGAAAGGAAGTAGGCAACTGCAATAGCCAGCATTGAAAACTGTATTCTGTTTCTCCATAAACCTTTAGAGTCAGTATTAAAATCATATATCCAATATGCTACAGATTGAGCGAAGAAAATAAATGAAAACATACCACTTCTACTAAGAACTCCGCTTGACTCCTCTGCAGAAAATACAAGCATCGTAAAAACGAACAACAGTAAGGTAGTCCATTTCATTTTAAGTTCAAGCAAATATACTATACCTAGTATTACACTTATTGCAAGCATAATTGTTGAGTACGGCTCTTCTACAAATAAGCTACAATCAATGAATCCACAAATACCTCTTGGCACACTTATCTTATACCCCTTTTCTAATACATGTTTCATAATTATGAACCAGAAAATGACAAAAGGTAATTTAATTGAAAACCATTCTTTTGAAGTGTATTTAGTCGCAAACAATTC
>CBFHLF010000159.1:0-4937 GCA_965656555.1 uncultured Acidiluteibacter sp.
ATGTTTTTCCGGTAATCAAACAGACTTCAATAGCCCTAATTAGTCGATTAATATTTTGTAAGTCTATTTTCTCGTAAAATGCAGGATCCAATTCTTTTAATTTAGCCTGAAGACCCTCTATACCTTTTTCTGCCAACAAGCTGTCTAATTGACTTCTAATTCCTTCATCAGGGTCCGGCATTCCTTCATCCATACCATAGCAAAGCGCGTCTACGTACATGCCCGAACCTCCAACTAGTATGGCTGTAGAATGTGTTTTAAACAAACTAGAGAGTCGATCTAATGCATCTTTTTCAAAATCAGCAACGTTATAATCTTCAGAAATAGAGTGTGAATCGATGAAGTGATGTGGTATGCCCTCCATTTCTTCTATGGTAGGCTTGGCGGTGCCAATGGCTATTTCACGGTAGAATTGGCGAGAGTCAGCTGACAGAATCTCAGCATTAAAGTGTTTGGCTAAGCGAATGCTAAGCGTTGTTTTACCAATTGCAGTAGGTCCTACAATTACAATGAGCAATTTTTTATCCTTAATGAAAGTCGTCATGATCGTCTAAACTTTCAAAACGGTCGTCGTTAAATAAATCATCCTCATCCTCGCCAAATAAGGCATCATATTCACCATCTCCATCACCAAACATGGCACTTACTAAAATGCTTTCCGCATCACTTCCATCTACTTTTTTAGCTTGCTGATCTGGTGAATCTCCGTATCGTCTGCCTACTTTAGGAAGCCCTTTTTCGCTCTCTACTTCGCCTATTTCCATTACCTCTAAGGTAAAATTCCACATCGCTAGAAAGTCATAAGTATATAGCATCTTTTGATTGAGCGCGCTAAACACAGATCCTACCGGAGTTTGTTCCATCTCCTGTATTTGCTCATCACCCATATTGAATAAGGCAATCTCTTGCCCCTTGTTCCAATCTTCATCGCTAATGTAAAATGATGCCATTTGATCGTTACTAAACTCAAAAGCCTTTAGCAATAAGTGGTGCACCTCTAAAAAAGTAGTTTTTTCAGATACAATAAGGTCTCGATATATAATTTCTTCCGTTTCAGGAATTACACGTAAAGTAAATGTTTTCATGATAATTATGAGTGAGCAGTTAAGCCCATTTTTTTTCCTAAGTTCATCATAAATTCGTGCGCTTCGTCAAAGTTGTTCTGTATTTCTCCTTCGAGAATGGCCTCACGAATGGCATTTTTTATTTCTCCCACCGCTTTCGACGGCTTCAATTGAAAGGTTTCCATAATTAATGCTCCGCTAACAGGTGGCTGCCAATTTCGGAGCATATCCTTTTCTTCTATGTCTACTAACTTTTCTTTTACAATTTCGAAGTTGCGCGCATATTGCTCTTGTTTACGCACATTTTTTGTAGTAATGTCTGCATTGCAGAGCACCATTAAATCATCAATATCATCTCCGGCATCAAACAATAGTCGCCTAACTGCTGAGTCGGTTACATGATCTTTTACAAGGGAAATCGGGCGTAAGTGTAAACGAACTAACTTCTGCACATACTTCATCTTATGGTCGAGCGGAAGCTTTAACGCTTTAAAAATTTTTGGAACCATTTGAGCTCCTCTATCTTCGTGCCCATGAAAAGTCCACCCAATATTCTTTTCGAATCGTTTGGTGGGTGGTTTTGCGATATCATGTAAAATTGCCGCCCATCTTAACCATAAATCATTGGTGTGCTTACTAATATTATCAAGCACCTGCAAGGTGTGGTAAAAATTGTCTTTATGTCCCTTACCATCAATAATATCAACTCCATGCAGCGCGGTCATGGCAGGGAAGATAAGTTCTAGTATACCGGAATCAAACAACAGCTTAAAACCAACAGACGGAGTAGGAGAAAGAATGATTTTATTTAATTCATCGGTAATACGCTCTTGAGAAACAATCTTAATTCGATCCTTTTGTGCTTTGATGGCATTGAAGGATACTGGATCAATCGAGAACTTTAACTGACTTGAAAACCGAATGGCACGCATCATTCTAAGAGGATCATCAGAAAAGGTGATTTCAGGCTCTAGAGGCGTTACGATTCGTTGATTTTCAATGTCTTTTATTCCTCCAAAAGGATCAACCAACTCTCCAAAGTGATTGCCGTTTAGATGAATAGCTAAGGCATTAATCGTAAAGTCTCTTCTATTCTGATCATCTTCTAAGGTACCATCTTCAACTATGGGTTTTCTACTGTTTCTGTTGTAGCTTTCTTTTCGAGCACCTACAAATTCTATTTCATACCCCTTATAGTTGAGCATTGCAGTTCCAAAGTTTTTAAAGATGCTTACCTTGGTTTTTGGACCTATACGTTTGGCTACTTCTTCCGCTAAGGCTATTCCGCTTCCGACTGTAACAATATCGATGTCTTTGCTAGGTCGATTTAGAACTAAATCCCGCACAAAGCCTCCAATTACGTATGCCTCGGATTCTAAATGATCCGCAGATTGTTGAACTATTTTAAAGATGGGATGAGATAAATCGAAAGCAGTTTTCAAGCGTATTAATTTTTTGCGAAATTAAGCTTTTCTGAAAAGACTACTTCCTAATTAGTTGAATTTCTCCATTCATTGACAATTTTATGATCGATGAGGGTTTTCCTGTTTGATCTTTTTGCTGTGGCAGATCTACTTCATGGTCTACTTTTGCTTTAAATTCAGCAGAAATATCGCTGTATGAAAGTGGGGTAGGTGCACCTGAAAAATTGGCAGAAGTACTAATAATTGGTTTTCTGAATCGCCTGATTAGTTGGGTGCAGAACTCATCTTTTACCATTCGAATAGCCACACTTCCATCGGCTGCAATTGCACCGTTAGGAAAATTTCTACCTTCGGGATAAATAATCGTTAATGGTTGGTCTGCTGTATCGATTAAATCCCAAGCTATTGGAGGTATGTCCTTCAAAAACTTGTTGAGCATGGCATCATCAGCAACTAATACAATGAAGCTCTTAGAGCGATCTCGGCCTTTTAGTTTAAATAGACTTTCAATCGATTCTTGATTGGTTGCGTCACACCCTACACCCCAAATGGAGTCGCTAGGAAAAAGGATTGTTTTCTTTTCATTTAGAGCCTTTACAGCTTTATCAATCGCGTCTTTCATACGGCAAAGGTAAATTTTTGAAAGGAATTTATTGCTGTAAGCTACTGTAAGCTTTATTGAGTTATGCTATGATTCCCTTTTTTGTAAAAAAGGGAATGATTTTAGTACACATCAAAACACTAACTTTGAGTAATGCCTAAATTGAGTCCATATAAATTAGTTGCTATCTTCTCAATTTGTCTGTTGGGAATTAGCAACTTAATCGTAGCGCAAACAGATGAGCGAAAAGCATTGCCTGTAACTGTAATTAATGGAGACTCACTTCCAACACTAAATCTGGGTAATGTAAACGTAGTGGAGAAAAGAAAGTTCTCTTCCAAAGCGGACCGACGGAGATATGATCGGTTAGAGCGCTACGTAACCAAAGTATACCCTTATGCAGAGCTTGCAGGAAAACTGCTTCAGAATTATGATGATACCTTAAAAACGATAAAAAACGAAGTTCGAAGAAAAGCCTACATGAAAAAGGTAGAGGCGGAACTTAAAGAGGAATTTGAAGGAGAATTAAAAAAACTAACAGTGATGCAGGGAGTAATTCTCGTCAAGTTAATTGATCGCGAAACTGGAGCTTCTTCTTATGATTTGGTGCGTCAGCTTAGGGGTTCTCTTTCTGCATTTTTATGGCAGTCGATGGCTCGCTTATTCGGCCAAAATTTAAAACTTAAATATGACCCAATGGGTGAGGATAAAGACATTGAGCAAATCGTACAAATGTTAGAACGCGGAGTAATACCCTACAAGAAAAGAGGTAGGATGGTTTCTAAGTAGTTACGATTCTTCCTGTTGCTTACGCTCTTCTTTTGATCCTTTATATAATGGGAAATGATGGTACTTACATTCGATAGGACCATTATTTAATCGGACACGTTTTGCTGCAGCTAGTCCAATTAATTTTAAGGCTTGAATATTTCCACTAAGAATCCATGCATCAGCTCCGCTGTAGTGTGTCTTTAACTGGTCACCAATTGCTTGATAAAGGGAAATCATGTCTTCATTGTTACCAATTCGGTCACCGTATGGTGGATTCATAATAATGACTCCATCGTGCATCTCTGGGTTACTCTTCAAAAAATCTGCCTTGAAAAATTGTACATTTCTACTGATTCGTGCTCTTCTAGCATTATTTCTAGCGATCTCAATGGCTTTTTCATCCATATCACTTCCGTTGATACGGAAATCGATTCTTCTTACTCTTGACTCTGCTCGTAGCTTCACAGATTCATACAAATCAGCGTCAAAGTCAAACCAAGTTTCAAATCCAAAGTTTCGGTATCCGCCTGGAGGTGTTTGTGTAGCGATTAGGGCAGCTTCGATTGCAATAGTTCCTGAACCACACATGGGATCGTAAAACGTAGAGTTTTTATCCCAATTGCTCTTCAAAATCATTCCTGCAGCTAGCACTTCTGAAAGTGGTGCATAGGTTTGCTCTGTTTTATAGCCTCTTTTAGAAAGTGGGACACCTGAGCTGTCCAAAGAAATGGTACACTCATCATGCGCAATATGTACATTTATTTTTACTGAAGGCCGAGCGACATCAATAGATGGTCTAGCGCCAGTTTTATCTCTAAATTGATCAACTATTGCGTCTTTTGTTTTTAGTGCAATGTATTTTGAGTGGGTAAATAGCGTACCATAAGTTGTAGCGTCTACTGCAAAGGTTTTATTGTTGTTCAAGTATTGTGACCAATCGATCCGTTGAATTTTTCGGTATAACTCATCTTCAGTGTGCACCTTAAACGTACTGATAGGACGCAATACTCTTAACCCTGTGCGCAATTCATAATTGCATCGGTAAAGGTATTCTTGATTTCCAAAAAACTTTACTGC
>CBFHLF010000160.1:0-4905 GCA_965656555.1 uncultured Acidiluteibacter sp.
GACGCGAAACCATATACGCCTAAAAATAAAGTTAGAATTGTTACTGCAGCTTCCCTTTTTGACGGGCACGATGCAGCTATCAATGTGATGCGAAGAATTATTCAATCCACAGGTGTTGAAGTCATTCACTTAGGACACGATAGAAGTGTGCAAGAGGTAGTCGATACTGCTATTCAGGAAGATGCCAATGCCATTGCCATGACCTCTTATCAAGGTGGCCACGTGGAGTACTTTAAGTACATGCGTGATTTATTGGTAGAAAACGGTGCAGGCCATATCAAATTATTTGGTGGAGGCGGTGGTGTAATATTACCTGAAGAAATTAAGGAATTACACGAGTACGGCATTGAGCGAATTTACTCTCCAGATGATGGCCGTGAGTTGGGATTACAAGGAATGATCAATGATTTAGTAAAACGTTCTGATTATCCAACAGGAAAAGATATTACAGATGAGGTAGATCACTTAAAGTCTAAGAAAACTACTGCTATTGCGCGATTGATTTCCGCTGCAGAAAATTTCCCTGAAGAGAGCAAAGATGCATTAGAAAAGGTTCATGAACTAGCTGAAAAGGTAAAAACACCTATTCTTGGTATTACCGGAACAGGTGGAGCCGGTAAATCGTCTTTGGTTGATGAGCTAGTTCGCCGTTTTTTAATTGATTTTGAAGATAAAACCATTGCCATTGTTTCCGTAGATCCATCAAAGAGAAAAACAGGTGGAGCACTTTTGGGAGATAGAATCCGAATGAATGCTATCCAGAGTGATCGCGTTTACATGCGTTCTTTAGCGACACGGCAGTCGAATTTAGCACTATCAAAATATGTGGCTGAAGCGGTTTCTATTTTAAAGGCAGCGGAGTATGATTTAATTATTTTGGAAACATCAGGAATTGGACAATCTGATACAGAAATTACTGACCACTCTGATGTGAGCTTATACGTGATGACACCAGAATTTGGTGCTGCGACTCAGCTAGAGAAAATCGACATGTTGGATTTTGCTGATTTAGTTTCCATTAATAAGTTTGATAAACGTGGAGCTTTGGATGCGTTGAGAGATGTGAAGAAGCAATTTAGAAGAAACCATCAGCTGTGGGATGCAGACGATAAAGAGTTGCCAGTATTTGGAACCATTGCGTCTCAGTTTAACGACCCTGGGATGAATCAATTGTATCGCGCCATCATGCATAAGATCGATGAGCGAACAGCTTCAGGATTGAAATCAAACTTGGCCATCACGGATGAGATGTCTGAAAAAGTATTCATTATACCGCCGAGCCGTGTACGTTATTTATCAGAAATTTCTGAGAACAATAGAAGTTACGATAAGTGGGTAGAAGAGCAAGCGAATGTAGCAGAGCAATTATACGGTTTGCACAATTCCATACAAACGATTGAAGCGTCTCAATTGGATGATAAAGATCGTTTAGTGAAAGGTTTGCAAGAGTCGTTCGAGACCGTAAAATTAGAGTTAGATCCTAAAAACTGGTTGCTCTTAGAAGAGTGGGAAGCGAAGAAAGACAAATACCAACAGCCCATCTTTACGTTTAAAGTTAGAGATAAAGAGCTAAAAATAAAAACGCACACCACTTCACTTTCTCATTCAGAAATACCGAAAGTAGCGCTGCCTAAGTATCGCTCTTGGGGTGATATCTTGAAGTGGAACTTGCAAGAAAATGTACCAGGAGAATTTCCATATACAGCAGGTTTGTTCCCGTTCAAACGAGAGGGCGAGGATCCTACACGGATGTTTGCCGGTGAAGGCGGTCCTGAAAGAACCAACAGACGATTTCATTATGTTTCCTTATCGATGCCTGCCAAGCGATTGTCTACAGCATTTGATTCGGTAACACTTTATGGAAATGATCCAGCTTACCGACCAGATATTTATGGTAAAATTGGTAATGCAGGTGTTTCTATATGCTGCTTGGATGATGCCAAGAAGTTGTATTCTGGATTTAATTTATCAGATCCGATGACATCCGTTTCCATGACCATTAATGGACCTGCGCCAATGCTATTGGGATTCTTTATGAATGCAGCCATCGATCAGCAATGTGAAGTATACATTAAAGAAAATGGATTAGAAAAAGAAGTAGAAGCAAAGATTGTAAAAATCTACAAAGATAAAGGAACAGCAAGACCTGCTTACCAAGGAGAATTGCCTGAAGGTAACGACGGTTTAGGATTAATGCTGTTGGGCGTTACAGGTGATCAAGTGCTGCCTGCGGATGTGTATGCAGAAATTAAAAAATCTACGCTTTCTAAAGTTAGAGGTACGGTCCAAGCGGATATATTAAAAGAAGATCAAGCGCAGAATACTTGCATTTTCTCCACGGAGTTTGCATTGCGTTTGATGGGAGATGTGCAAGACTATTTCATTCGAGAGAATGTTAGAAATTTCTATTCTGTATCTATTTCAGGTTATCACATTGCAGAAGCAGGAGCTAACCCGATTACTCAATTGGCTTTCACCATTGCAAATGGATTTACGTATGTAGAATACTACTTAAGCCGTGGCATGGACATCAATAAATTTGGTCCAAACTTATCGTTTTTCTTCTCTAATGGAATCGATCCGGAATATGCGGTAATCGGTAGAGTAGCAAGAAGAATCTGGAGTAAAGCCCTGAAGAATAAATATGGTGCCAATGCGAGAGCACAAATGTTGAAATACCATATTCAGACTTCTGGTCGATCATTACATGCTCAGGAAATTGATTTTAATGATATTAGAACGACCCTTCAAGCACTTTATGCAATTTACGACAACTGTAACTCGTTGCATACTAATGCGTATGATGAAGCTATTACCACTCCAACTGAGGAGAGTGTACGACGTGCTATGGCGATTCAATTAATTATCAACCGAGAGTTAGGATTAGCGAAAAATGAGAATCCACTGCAAGGTTCATTCATCATTGAAGAGCTGACTGACTTGGTAGAGGAGGCGGTATTGACTGAGTTTGATCGCATCACTGAGCGTGGAGGTGTACTTGGCGCAATGGAAACCATGTATCAGCGAAGCAAAATTCAAGAAGAAAGCTTGTATTATGAAGGATTGAAGCATTCAGGGGAATTTCCAATTATTGGTGTGAACACCTTCTTGAGTTCTCAAGGTTCACCAACCGTATTGCCAAGAGAGGTAATACGCGCGACTAAAGAAGAAAAGGAATACCAAATAGAAATGGTGGAAGCCCTACAAAATAAGAATGCAGACAAATCTGAAGTTTTACTGCGCGAGTTGCAAGAAAAGGCTATTGCGAATGAGAACCTATTTGAGGAACTAATGGAAGTAACCAAGTACTGTTCATTAGGTCAGATTACCAATGCATTGTTTAATGTAGGTGGTCAGTACCGAAGAAATATGTAATTGTTTAATGATTGATACTATGAGGGCAGCCTAGCGAGGTTGCCCTTTTTTATGTAATCGAGTTTAAGAGGACTTCAAATGATGAAGGTCTGAGTGGTACAATCCTTCCGATTGCGTCGTGATAAATCCCAGATATTGTTATCAAACCTGATCATTTTATTACTTTTGCAGCAAATACAAATTATGAAAAACCTAGCTCTTCTTTTTGCATTATTCCTCCTTTCTAGCGGAAGTTTATTTTCTCAAGAAACTATTTTCGGCAAGTGGAAAACCATCGATGACCAAACCGGTTCAGTCCGCTCGATTGTAGAGATTTTCGAAAAAGATGGAAAAGCGTATGGGAAGGTAATCAAAGGGTTTCCTGCTCCTGGTGAATCAGAAGGTAAAATTTGCGAACTGTGTGAAGATAGCAGAAAAGATCAGCCAATAGTTGGTATGACCATTATTACTGAGATGGAATACGATGCTGATGATCAAGAGTGGGAGGATGGAGAAATTTTAGATCCTGACAGCGGGCAAATTTATGATTGCAAACTTTGGTTAGAAGACGGAAAATTACAAGTTCGGGGTTACGTTTCGTTTTTCTTTAGAACACAATCGTGGATTCGGATTTAGAATATAGGTAGCGCTAAAAACAAAGTTGCCGTAAAACGATGCATGTTTCAATTCGATCAATCCTTGCTTAGAAAGAATGTCACTGTAATCAGCTAAACTGCTCGACTCAATTTGAGTGGTCTTTTTCAAAAAAAAGAACATCGTCTTTTCAATAAGCTGTTGCCACCAATTTGTGGGTCTGTTGAAATCTGCGACTAACCAAACACTATTCTCGCCTAACAAGTTTTTAAGCGAATAGATGATTTTTGTTCGTCTATTTTCTTTAAATAGATCAAGAAAGAAAAATGTAATAATAGCATCGTAACTATTATTGGGAATTGAACGTTCATCACCGATAATAAAATTGACAGTTTCCAATTCACATGCTTCTTGGGCGTATTCAATCATCTTTTCCGATTGGTCTACGTAGTCGATTTTAAGAAGTGGTTTTTGTTTATTGATGGGCTTTAGGATATCTCCTCTCCCTCCGCCTATGATTAAAAGCCTACCTGTGTCAGGTAGAACAGAAATGTACTTTTTCTGAGCTTTAAAAAGCGCTTGTCCAAAAACGGCCTTCACTAAAATGTGGTAGCAAAATGCGATGGAATTATAGTTGTTCATGAAATAAAAAAATGCCCTTTTTATGAATCAAAAGGGCATGACTGATATTGGTTGTTAAATTCCTTTTCTCTTTGTTTTTACATTTTCCAGGTGCTCTCCTGCTTTGGTTTTTTGTTGCTCCAATTCTTCCAATGCTGAAGTTTTTTCTTCTATTGCGGCTGTTTTTTCTTCATTTTCTTTCGTCAATTTTTCAATATCCTTTTGGTTGTCTTCAATATCTTCATTGAGGTCTTCTATGTCCTTCTTCATTTTTTTGATTTCCTTGGATAAGTCTCCATGCACATCTAGAGCATCATCTAACTTTTCGTCGTAGTG
>CBFHLF010000161.1:0-4841 GCA_965656555.1 uncultured Acidiluteibacter sp.
GACAACTAGAAAGGAATTAACATAGTCGATTTTGATTGATGATGTGTCTATTGGCACACCATTCAGCAGTAAAAGTTCGCTATTCTCGACGATGGGCAGGCTATCAATAACGACTGTATCACTCGCAAGCAATAGCTCTTTCTCTACCATTGTGGACAACTGTTGTCCAAACCCGGAGAAACTAATGAGTAAAAGTAAGACAGAAGTTAAGGGTGAAATTTTCAATCCAAAGTCCTTTGATGGCTGTAAATAAACGGAAAATTAAGCTTTTTAGTGAGTCTGCTTTACCAATACTTTTTTGTCCAAAAATTATTGTAGAAATTCACACTTTTATAAACTAAGGTGTCAAATCAAAAATATGAAACGGATTATATCATATAATGTAAATGGAATACGGGCTGCCATGAAAAAAGGATTGGTCGATTGGACCAATGCTGCTCAGCCAGACGTGTTGTGTTTTCAGGAAACTAAAGCAAATAAAGAGCAGGTCGATGTTGCTGACTTTGAGGCAATGGGTTATACTACATATTGGTATTCTGCGCAAAAAAAGGGATACAGTGGAGTAGCCATTTTTTCTAAAGAAGCGCCAAAGCATGTTGAGTATGGCATGGGAATAGAGAAATACGATGCAGAAGGTCGTGTAATTCGTGCCGATTATGAAGGGTATTCTGTGATGAGCGTTTATATGCCATCCGGCAGTTCTGGAGATGAACGTCAAGCGTTTAAAATGGAGTGGTTAGCTGATTTTAAGGCGTATATAGATGAACTAAAAAGGACCATACCAAATTTGGTGATTTGTGGAGATTATAATATTTGCCACACTGCAATAGATATCCATAATCCTACACGAAATGCAAATACCTCAGGATTTTTACCAGAAGAGCGGGAATGGGTGTCTGAATTTATCAATAGTGGATTTATTGACTCATTCAGAGCCTTTAATAAAGAACCTCACAATTATTCATGGTGGACATACAGAGCAGGAGCTCGAGGCAAAAACTTAGGATGGCGAATTGATTATCATATGGTGAGCAACTCGTTGGTCGACAGGATGACACGTGCCGCCATCTTGCCAGAAGCAAAGCATTCAGATCACTGTCCAGTTTTGGTTGAGCTCGATTTTTAATTGAAATTAAGTGATAAGTGTTTAAAACTATTTTTAGGCACAAAGTGTGCATCTAATAAAAGATGAATCTTTGTAAAGATATAATACGTAGAGTTATGAGTATAAAAAAGTTATTGGTACCTATTGTTGCAATGAGCTTATTTACAGCTTGCGTGCCCGCAAAAAAGCACGAAGAAATTGTGCAGAGAAGGGTTGCATGTGAAGAGCAAAATAATAAGCTGAAAGAACAAATCCGAGAGTTAGAAGAAGAGATGACCGAAGTGAAATCGACCTTCGAAGACTATGAGCGACGAATGAAAGGCTTGAAAGCAGATACAACTGTTCAAGGTAAATCACTTCGGACACTGACTAAGAACTACGATAAGTTAAATGAGACGTATGACTTGTTGCTTGAGAAGAATCGGCAGCTATTAGCAGGAAATGAAGCAGACAATAAACGATTGTTTGGTAGCCTTCAGGACGCAGAAGGAAGGTTGCAAGCCCAAAAAGACGCTTTAGACGAGCTGAGCGAAAGTTTAAAGCAGAAAGAGAAAAATCTAAATCAGTTAAAGAAAGATCTAGAAGACAGAGAAGCTAAGGTTGCTGAACTCCAAAAGATTCTTACTGACAAAGATTCTACGGTAAATGCATTGAGAATGAAAGTACAGGATGCTCTTTTAGGTTTTGAAAATAATGGATTAACGATCGAGAAAAGAAACGGTAAAGTATACGTGTCGCTTGATGAGAGTTTATTATACAAGTCAGGAAGTTATTCTATAGATCCCAAAGGACAAGATGTATTGAAGAAATTGGCGGTAGTGTTGGAGCAGAATGAAGACATTAACATCATGGTAGAAGGGCATACAGATAATGTACCATTGAATAGTTCAGGGCCAATTTCAGACAACTGGGATTTAAGTGTTAGAAGAGCTACTGCTGTGGTAAAAATAATTACTGATAATAGCAAAGTAGATCCAAGTAGACTAACTGCTGCAGGTCGCGGAGAGCACGTACCTGTTGCATCCAATAAAACTAAAGCGGGTAGGACTGAAAATAGAAGAACAGAGATTATCTTAACTCCTAAATTAGATGAACTTCTAGAGATATTGGGAGAAGAGTAAATAGATTAGTACAAATTAAAAGCGGCAGTTATGCCGCTTTTTTTTGCAATTAATCAAGGTTTAACATTGCGGATTCATTCTTTCTTTATATTTGGTTGTATGAAGTTGTTAGTGAGTTGCTTTATTATGTTTCTAGGAGTATGCCTATCTGGTTGTCTCGACCGAGAAAAAGAGTATGACCTCTTAGTTGGTAAACCGTACACTATTTTGGGAAAATTTACTAAAAATTGCAGTGGTGATGCTGCAGCAAATCAAAAGTTGCAATTAGTAAATTCAAATTATTACAGGGAAACAGAAACAAAAATATTCGCCTCTACTACTACTGATCAAAATGGAAATTTTGAGATGATTTATAATGACCCGTTTCAATATACAGCCTACAGTGCTCATTCATTCGTAATTCAAAAAGAGACTCCTTCAGGTCAATTTGTAAATCAATCTGTTCAGCTTAGAGCATATGATAATTTGAAAGTTAATTTAACGGACAGCGTGTTCTCGCGTTTACATTTGGTCTTTAGTGGAGCAAATAGTTTAACGAATATGGATTCACTTTTTTTAAGGCTCGTATATTTAGCTGAAAAGAATAACGTAGTAGAACGATCAATATCTGGGCCCTTTAATGATGGGGATATCACTGAATTTGTATATCATAATATGAGTGGACAGAATTATTATTTCTGGGCAATTGGAGATACCAATTTCAATAGCCCATATGGAATAGATAGGCATCCAGGTAATTTTGATGCAGGTGAAATTTTACTTCAATTTTGTGGAGAGGATACCCTGCATATAGACTTAAGTAATATTAAGAAATAATGAAGAAGCTTTCGATTTATCTAGTATGCGTATTAGCACTTTCTTCTTGTAATTTATACAAGCCAGGGTTGATTAATACTCCTCTACTCGAAAATAAGTTAGACGGAAACATAGGTGTGAGTTTAGGCCGAACATTTGGTGCTCAAATCTCCTTTAGTCCGGTTGAAAATATCGGAATAATGGCAAGTTATTCCAATGCGATGCCTGTAAATGAAATGAGGGATATTGACAATAATGGAGAAGAAGAAATTGTAAATACATATAGTAATCAACAGTACGAGTATGGGTTAGGCTATTATAAGCGCTTTACAGAAGAGTTTTATTTCGAAATCTATGGAGGATACGGAAAGGGTGAAGCCGGAGTAGCAGAGAATGTTTTGTATTCATCAAATGAATCAAACGAAAGAGCTTTTGAAGCGTTGCACGAAGGTTGGTTTCTTCAGTCTTCCTTTGCATTTAAGCCCGAAAAAAATATATCATTGGTCTTTTCGGGTAAGTTAGCCCATAACACCTTTTATGATTTCAATGTAAGTCCATTTTTTGAACACTCTCCTACCTATTTCGCAAGTCCACGAATCTTATCTTTTCAGCCTACGATGAGTTTTGTGTTCGAAGAGTCTTACTTTAAGGGTTTTTTTCAGGCTGGATTTTTTATGTCTGATGGAGCACAATTTTATAATGCTCGTTGGTTAAACGCTTCTTTTGGAATTGCTCTGAATATAAATAAGCTGACAAAGAAAGCGGGGAGTCGTAAAGATTTTTCGGGAGACTACGTACAATAGATTTAAAATGAATAGTTAAATTTTTTTAAGTCTTCTGCATATGCACCCTTGACTAATTCTATCATGCGCATAGAATAGTAATCTTTATAATCTTTATGTGTGCTTTTATGTACATGGCTGATCATACTTACCTCGATAGGGCTATTTGCAGCAATATATTCGAATAGCTCATCAAGCTGTTCAAACTTGAATAATTTATCAACGAGTAATTGCTTTGATGAATACAGCCAAAAGGATTGAGGGCGAAGATGAATTTGTCGCAATGTCTTTTTTCTATTCCACCAAGAAAACTGTTTCAAAACAAATTCTTCGAATGTGCCAAATTGGTTTACAAATTTTTCAGCATCTTTTTGATCCATGTCATTATCACCCCCTGCTTTTAGAAAATGATATGCGCTTACTAGTCGATCATAAGGATTTCTGACTGACCCAATAAAGTATGCATTCTTTTTGGGGTGGTTTTTTCTAAAGTCAGAAAGGTGCATGTAATGAGGGGAGGTAACATCATGCCCCAAAATAATCCAGTCTGTCTTCATTAATTCATTTACAATAGAGCCTCCTGCAGTTCTAGGGACATGCATGAAGCCTTTTTGGTTGATAGACAATTGATCCTGCTTTATTTTTGAATTCATTTCACGTTTAAAAAAATAAGCCCTCTTAATTTTTGTTAAAACGCTTATCAGTTTCCATCAAATATATACTTAATTTTGATGCTCAATTTTTGAGTGATAAAGCTAACGATTTACTGAACTATAGTATAGCTACAAATGCTGTTTAATTCGATAGAATTTCTGTTATTTTTCCCTTTAGTAGTAGGGTTCTATTTTATTCTTCCTTTTCGGTATAGGTGGTTTTTTCTTCTTTTGGTCAGCTATTTCTTTTATGGCCTTTCTAACGGGAAGTTTTTGGCATTGATTCTCATTTCTACATTGGTTGATTATTATGCAGGTATACAAATGGATAAGCAGCCTGACAAGAGAGGTAGAAAGCCATACTTAGTGCTCAGCTTAGTTAGTA
>CBFHLF010000162.1:0-4812 GCA_965656555.1 uncultured Acidiluteibacter sp.
CTTGAAGCTCTTGCTTACTAAGGCTTAAGTCATTAAGAAAAATAGCTTGCTTATAATTATTATCAATTAGCCACGTCATAATTTCATCTCTTAATACTTCAGATCCCCAATAAAATCGCATTGCAGGAACTCCAGTTGCATACTCTATCGTCCCGGTCTGCAGTTCACCCCAAACTACATCATACGATCCAAAGCACTCACTCAACAAACCAGCCTCTTGACCCGCAGGAGTTTGTAGAGCATTCTCATACTTTTCGAAATTATCATACAATACTCCTCCAAGCACAAAAAGTATTACCGAATTCAATATCGTAATTACATACGTTGGGCGCCAATTTAGTCGGGATATGTTTTCTATAATTTGCCCGATTACAATCAATCCTAATCCATAAGGGTAATAAGGTGTTTTGGCAGCATGGAGTATAAAATAGAAATAAATGACAAATGAGCTTATTAGAAAGGGAAGCATTTTCCACCGTCCTTCTTTTCTATTCAATAGGTAAAAAACGCCTAAAGAAAGAACATTAACAAACAACCAGTTATTCTCTTCTAAAAAATAATATTTCAAATTAACCCATACCATTTCTGCATTAGCCGAAACTTGATCTATAGAAGAATAAGTTGATGCGATAAAATCATTTAAGAGCAATTTGGTATACACCGAGTAAGGTAACACACCAAAGACAAGAAGAATTAAAATAGTCTGAACTCCTGCTTTAAATAGGCTGCTATAGTTCTTCGATTTCCAAAAAACAATGAGATGATAAATAACTATAGGTGAAATTAGCAGCACGTTTGCTAACCTAAAGTTGATAGAAATAGCAATTAGAAAAGCAGAAAGTTTCCAGTTCCTAAAAAAACAAATACCTGCAGCTAATAAAAGCCCATATGTCGGTGCCACTGAGTTGACATTTGTGTACTCTACAAGAAATGGCACCGAAACGATGCTTATGAGTATAAAAAGCGATACAAGGGCAAACTGTTTGCTCCTGACGACTGGCTCTTCTTTAATGGAGACAAGAAAAACCAATAAATAAATGAGTAAAGCAATAACTACCGGAAATAAATACTGCCGAAGCTCTTTCGGAAAAAATGACATTAAAGCGGAAGTTCCAATCGGATATTGATTGATGATCTTATTTGATGAGGCATCCAAGTGGTAGGCATGCGGCGCAACCACCCAAGCATAATCTTCTTTTGCGAACCCTAAACTATTTAAATGAATAATTAAATCTTTAATAAATGGCCGATAAGTATGACTTTCTAGAAGATTTCCATTTTCTATGGCCTCTGCCATGTGCAAATAACCAAATTCATCACACCCGCGAGGTAATTCTTGGTGGTTTTTATAGAATCTAACATAAACTGTAGTAATTACAAGTAAAAAGATTGAGATTTGTAATATTAGATTGAATGACTTTAAACTAAGGTTCATTATTTATTATTCTCATGAGCATATTCGCTAAAAGTACTACAAATAAATATTTGGTTTCAATATTACTTATTGCGGTCGTCGTGTTTTTAAGATTTGCGTTTGGTGGATTTAATTGGTCGTATTTCACAGTAATTGGCAATGAGTATGCTTCTCCTTCACTTAACTCTGACGCTATCCTAATCCAAGAAGGACCAGGATATGATGGACAATTTTATTATGGATTAGCTAAAGAACCGTTCTCTTTTGAAAAAGAAAAAGGAGGAGTTATCATCGATCATCCTCCATACCGTCATCAGCGTATTTTATATCCGTTATTAACTTACCTCTCGTCTTTTGGTATCGACTCATTGATCCCGTTCATGTTAGTATTAATTAATGTTATCTCCCTTTTTTTATCATGCCGAGTTATTGCTAGCTTCAAATTCACCTCTTCGACCAAGTGGAGTTTCTTCCTTCCGTTTTTGGTCTCAGGCCTTTGGTTAAGCTTAAGTAGGGACTTAACAGAGTGCCTAGAAGTCGTTCTCCTCCTTTGCGTTTTACGTTACTTCTTAAAACCACACCTACCATTTTTCATACTCTTCTCGAGTCTTGCTCTTTTGACAAGAGAAACTTCCGTGATTTATATTGGTACAATGAGTGCAATGCTGCTTTTGAAGGTAATTAAAACCGATAGTCCAAAGAGAAGCTTAATAAAAGGTTTTGTTTTATCCATTCCTTTTCTTGTTCTAGTAACATGGAAGACTATCTTATTAAACTCTTACCCGAATAGTGATTTAATATCCGCAGGGTCAAATATTACGTTTCCATTTTATGGAATTTACCACAGCTTCGTAGTGAACATAAACGGAGTAAATTCCCTAAGAAGCTTGATAGAGTTTTCTGTTTGGATCACGTTTCTTTTATGGCAATTCAGCCTATTTTTTCTAGGAGTTCGTTCGATGCAATTCCAATTCAATCATAACTTTACAGGAAGTGCCTTATCTCTTTTAAGTTTAGTCGGAATTTGCTTTGCATTGTTATTCTCTATCTCCATTTATATTGATGATTGGGCATTCTTAAGGATCCTCGCGAGTTTAAACATTTTCATTTTTCTGCTAATCCTTCATAACAAAAGAAAACTCAATAGGTGGTTTCTAATCGCCACCATTGCTCTAGCTTTGATAACTATTGCACGAATAATTCTAAGGGTTTAAATAAATTAAGCATACTGCCAAGGGTAAAAATCGTTTTCTACAGGAGTCCTTTACTTAAAAAATGTTGCAGGAAGAACAATTGCTTCTATCTATTCCATTAAATAGATATTAAACTTAGATTTACAATTCATATTAAATAATATAACATGGAACCAAACGACATTAACCAATTCCTCAATAAATCTCAACTTCGAAACCTCATCATCGTGGTGGCGGTACTTCTTGTGTTTTTCATCCTAAAGCCTTGGGCACAAGTTGGTGCAGGACAGCGTGGAGTAGTACTTAACTTTGGTGCAGTTCAAGACATTGTACTGGAAGAAGGAATACATTTTAGAGTGCCGATTATGCAAGAGATTGTACTAATTGATGTAAAAATTCAAAAAGTCGTAACCGATGCTAAATCATCTTCTTCTGACCTTCAGGATGTGGACATGGCGGTAGCTCTTAATTATAATATCTTACCCGATAGAGCTAACGTAGTATACCAAACGATTGGTACGGATTACAAGTCTCGTATTATCGATCCAGCTATTCAGGAAGTGATGAAAGCGGTTTCTGCTCGCTACACAGCAGAGGAGTTAATCACCAAACGTCCAATTGTAAGTAGTGAAATGCGAGAAGCCCTCAAAGAACGATTACTTGAAGCAAATATTTCAGTTGTTGCTTTCTCTATCATCAACTTCAGTTTCTCTCAAACCTTTACTGATGCAATTGAAGCAAAGCAAACCGCTGAACAAAATGCACTAAAAGCGAAAAGAGACTTAGACCGAATTAAAGTAGAGGCTGAGCAAACAATTGCTGCTGCAACTGCAGAAGCAGAAGCACTTCGACTTCAGAAGATGAATATCTCACCCGACTTAATTGAGTTGAGAAGAATTGAAGCAGAACTGAAAGCCATTGAAAAATGGAATGGAGTATTACCGGGAGTTACCGGAAATGGTGCTATTCCATTTATTGGCGTAGGCGGAGGAAGAACAAAATAGATTAAATCAATTAAAAAGAAACGCCTTAGTTCTTTTCGAATTAAGGCGTTTTTTTATTTGTAAGAATCTTTTTAAACCTATAAGTAATTAATCCCAACTACCTCAAAACCCCTTTCTCCATTTTGTAATTGAAGAACTGCCTTCTCCCCTATTTTCTTACCCATTAGCAGTTTAGCAATTGGTGAATTGAATGCCATTTTCTTTTTAGAGATATCAGCTTCGTCTACACCCACAATTTGATACGTTTGAATTTGTTTGGAAGCCCCAATTTTTAAGGAAATCAAAGCGCCAAAACGCACTTCGTCTTTTGGCTGATCAGATAAATTAACGACTTGAGCACTAGAGATTCGCTCGCTGAGTAATTGAATTTTAGCATGAATAAAATTGGAGGCTATTCGTCTCTCTTTTTCATTGGTAATTTCTAACGATTCTCTTTCTGCTATCAATTCCTCTTTCTCCGACAACAGTTCATCCATTCCATTAGGAGTTACATAATTGATTAAGCCTTCAGGCAAATCTGCCCTCGGTGGTACCATTGGTGTTTCTTCCTGATCGTCTTCTTTTACAAACCCTCTACTCATAGTTAATCATTCTGTAAGTATAAATTTATTCATTAGAAATTAAAACAACAATATATCAATCACTTGACTAATTTCACTTCCTTTTTAATTAATTCTTAGGTTACTCTCTTTCTCAATTTCTCTTTATGATATTCCTTCTCGGCAACGTAAATAGTCTTCTTAACTTCACAATAAATAATCGTTTTATCCTTATTCGTCAAATGAGTCGCTTTCACAAAATCCACTTCTTTTGAATCAGCAACTTGCTGCTTTATTTTCTGTATTTCATCAGGTGTAAACGTAAACTCTGCATATAAATCTTCTCGAGCAGGTCTTTTAAAGAAAATTTCCGCCGACTTGTCCCAAACCACGTAATCATCTCCAATTAAATTCATTAATTGCACCATAGGAATAGGGTCGACAGCCGAAAACATACTTCCCCCAAAAATGGAGCCTACTTAATTCCGATTCTTATAGCTAATAGGCAGCTTGATGGAAATCGTTAACAAATCATCAGAAACTAATGTAATCCTCGCTGTACTTCTTCGGTACATGGGTGACCAATTATAGCCGTATTTAAAAAGTATGGGCAAGCCTAGGAATCGCTTTCCGATTTTCATTAGTTGTTTGTAGCTCAACAT
>CBFHLF010000163.1:0-4804 GCA_965656555.1 uncultured Acidiluteibacter sp.
CCACCGTAATTGAACGAAAAAAACACGTCAAAAACTTTCGCCCACTTTTTGGTGACAAGCTCATCATATTGCCTAACCCTATGTATGGCGAATGGGAAGGCGCATTGTATAACCACGACTTCAGCACGTCAAATGATCACAGAGATAGTATCCGTATGAATGCATTAAACATTTACAGCATTGGAAAATAAACTTTTTACCCCATTTATTGCAGCACTATTGATAGGGTTTTCTGCATGTAATCAGGCAGAAAAACAAGAGAACAGACCAATCCTAAGTGAAGGAAATTGGCGAGCAACAATGGAACTAAAAGAAGGGATAGATATGCCATTCAATGTTTCCATTATCAAAGAAAAGGATTCGTTTATTTTCCAATTTGAAAATGGAGAAGAGCAACTTCCCACCTCGGATGTGACTATTAGAGAAGACTCCATTTTTATTAAAACGGCAATTTTTGATTCAGAATTTAAACTGAAGATTGAAGACGATAGCACGCTATCTGGGTTATGGTATAATTATTATAAATCAGCAGATTACACCTTACCTGTGCAGTTTAAAAAAGGAGAAACTTTTCGGTTTGAATCAAACCCTACTACTAACGTTCAACTTGCAAAAAAGTATGAAGTTACTTTTGGAGCAGGAACAGATAACGCCTACAAGGCTATTGGTCTTTTTGAGCAAAAAGGCAGCAAAGTAATTGGATCTTTTGCGACAGAAACAGGAGATTACCGCTATTTAGAAGGTCAATTAATCAATCAGACTTTATACCTCTCAACTTTTGATGGTTCACATGCCTTTTTATTTATTGCTGCAGTAGAAGATAGCTTAATTGACGGAACATTCTATTCAGGAAGTCATTACAAGGAATCCTTTAGTGGAATGATCAACGAATCTGCCTCTCTCAAAGATCCTGATTCGTTAACCTACCTCAACGAAGGCTATTCGCGGATGTATTTTGAATTTGAAAATTTAAATGGTGATACCGTAAAACTGACCGACGAGCAATTTGAAGATAAAGTAGTGTTACTCCAAATAATGGGAAGTTGGTGCCCAAACTGCATGGACGAGTCAATATTTTTTAAGCAATTACACGAACAATATTCCCAAAAAGGTTTAAAAGTAGTTGCGTTGGCATTTGAGCGTGCTAAAACAAAAGAGAAGTCACTTGAAAACTTAAATAGAATGCAAGAAAGGCTTCAACTTCCTTATTCCATTTTGCTAGCAGGTGCCACCAGAGATGATAAAGCAGCGGAAAAGCTACCCATGCTCAATCACATCATGTCTTACCCTACAAGTATTATCATAGGAAAGAATGGTGATATTTTATCTATTCATACCGGTTTTTATGGACCAAGCACAGGAAGTTACTATGATAGATACGTGGAAAAGATGAACAAAAAAATACAGGATGCGCTGGAGGGTTAACTTTTACCAGTCAATTGGCATATAATCTTTTAAAAACTTACCGCACCAGTGTTTACCACTATTGATTCCGTCTAATAAAGGATCTAAAACACGTGCTGCTCCATCTACGATATCTAAAGGTGGCTGAAAATCATGTACCTCCTCTTTATGCTTCGATAACTCAGCAGGATCTTCATCAGTTACCCAGCCGGTATCTACTGCATTCATGTATATACCATCCTTGGCAAAACTTGCTGCTGAGGTGTGCGTCATCATGTTTAGCGCTGCTTTGGCCATGTTGGTGTGCGGATGACGATCTTCTTTATGAAAACGATGAAATTTACCTTCCATAGCCGAAACATTAATGATATGTTTCATGCCTGTATTTTCCTTTTTCATCAAATTAGAAAGTCGATTACACAAAACAAAGGGAGCAACAGCATTTACCAACTGTACTTCTATCATTTCAGGCGTTTCTATCTCTCCTAATCGTAGTCGCCAGCTATTCGTTTTTCTTAAATCTACTTGTTGTAAATCCGCATCTAACTTGCCAACTGGGAATATCTCTTCTGGTGCAATAGTATGATCAAAACTGTATGGAATCTGTGACAACTGGGCGGATGATTTCAAACCAATACCAATATCGGGTGCATGCCAACTAACTGACAATGTATTATTTGTTTGACTTTCTGCCACCTTTTCTTCGTGGTTTCCCAATTCGTTTATGCAGTATTGATGATCTTTCAGTAATTCCTGAACCGCAGGAGAAAGCTGCTCATAAGGCGTTTCTTCCGAATTCATCAAATGCTTGTAAAACCCTGATGGCCGCCTTACCGTTTGTGCTGCGTTATTAATTAATATATCTAATCGATCATATTTATGTTCGATGTAATTACAAAACAACTCTACACTTGGTATATGGCGCAAATCTAACCCGTGGATGTGCAGTCGATGACCCCACTTTTCAAAATCTTCTTCTTTAGCAAAACGCTCAGCTGAATCTACCGGAAAACGAGTTGTTGCAACAACAGTGGCTCCTGACCTCAACATTTGAAGTGAAATGTAATAACCAATTTTTAATCGAGAACCAGTAACAACTGCTACTTGATCTGTCAAATCCGCAGTTTGAAAACGCTTGGCATAATTAAAATCACCACAGTCGGGACACATGGTATCATAAAAATGATGAAGCGTATCATACATCTTTTTGCAAACGTAACAGTTACGTGGAGAGGCTAACTTTTCGGGCTCTTTATCTGATAATAGATGCTCTGTAAGCAATTTAGGTGCTACAAAAACACTTGCTTCTCTTGCACTTCTTATACCAGTAGAATTTCTCGCATGCCGATCTCTTTCCAATTTCTTTCGTTTGGCTGCTTTCTTGGTATCTTTTCTGCGTTTGTTGAGTTCATCCCGGTTTGGCCGAGATAACTTCCCAGCAGCCTTCATCAAATCAATGCGTTGCTTTTCTGATAACTCAACAAAAAGGCCACTATTGGTATTCAACTGCTCTAATAGCGCAATGCATTTATCAACGTCTTCTTTGCTCAAGTGATCTTCGGATTGCTTCTCCATCAGTATGCTAAAATGAATTTTAAGAGTACAAAATTACATAAAACTAAACCTGCAGGTGGTAAATTTCTCATTTATGAATCACGTAGCCATTGTATTCAAATTATAAAAAGGTCGTTTGAAACGGTCTCGATTAATGATTACTTTGCAAAAACTAATTTAAGTCCATGCAAAGCGCTAGTAAAACAGATTTAACCATAGTTGGAGGAGGTATCACAGGACTTACTGCGGCTTACATTGCAGCTAAGTCTGGCGCAAAAGTTCGTGTGCTTGAGGGTTCCGATAGCTTTGGCGGGTTAATTAAAACCTTTGATGTTGGAGGAACGCCTGTAGAGTGCTTTTATCATCATTTCTTTTTGCACGATAAAGAATTAAATTGGTTAATAAAGGAGTTAGAAATTGAGGATAAAATTGTTAGCCATAACACAACAATGGGTGTTTTTACCCAAGGAAAAGTGTACTCTTTTTCTACCATCAAAGATTTGTTCGCATTTAAACCGCTCAACTTAATCGATAAACTACGTTTTGGCATCTCTACTTTCTATTTAGGAAAGTTTGCAAATTGGCACAAAGCTGAAAGTAAAACAGCCTTAGAATGGTTTAAAAAATGGACCGGTAATAATGTAGTCAACTACATCTGGAAGCCTTTATTAAAAGTGAAGTTTGGAAAATTTCATCAACAAGTTCCATTGGCCTGGATGATTGGTCGGTTAAAACAGCGATTTGAATCTAGAGAAGCAGGAAGCGAAAAGTTGCTGTATATTTACGGCAGCTACGCTGTTTTGTTAGATCAATTACTGTTAAAACTCAAAGAGCTAAAAGTAGAATTAATAGCGAATGCAAAAGTGGATGAATTGCTTTACGATTCCTGTAACGTGGTTGGGGTTAAAACAGGAGAAATTATCCACTTAAGTGAAAAAACACTTTTTACGATTCCGAATAACATCACCCAAAAACTCTTAGGAAATGATTTAAAATTACCTGAAATTGAATATTTTGGAGCTGTTTGTGTTATTTTAGAGCTCTCGGAAAGCTTAAGTCCTGTTTATTGGCTCAATGTGGCCGATGATCATTTTCCATTCGGAGGGGTAATCGAGCATACACGGTTTATTTCTCCAGAAAATTATGCCAACAAGCATATTGTTTATTTATCTAAATACTTTGCTTTAGATGAAGCTATTGCAACGCTAAATGAAACAGAAATACAGTCCTTGATGTTGGAAAAATTGCCTGGCATTTTTCCTCAATTTAAAAAGGAATCGCTATTAAAAACGCATGTGTTTAGAAGCTTTTCAGCAGCTACTGTTTGCGATCTTAATTTTTCGGATAAAGTTCCAAAGTGCAGAACCGAAATCAACAATTTATTTGTTTGCAATATGGCACACGTTTACCCAGATGAGAGAAGTGTGAATAACTCCATCAGAATAGCCACAAACGCATGTAAAACGATGGGGTTTAAAACACAAAATGTGCCTGAAGGAAATAGTTTATCAGGTAAGGTTGGCTTTAACTAATGGAGAAACAAGTTAAGATAGCACTAGTTGGCCTCTTCTTTTGGTTGCTGTTTGTGACTGCTTTGTTTGGAGGAGATTCTTTTTGGGGTTTGAATTTCAGTCTATTTTTAGGAAATGGCTTAAGATCCGCGATTTTTATCACGTCCTTACTTTTGATTTGTTTGGTGCCAATTCTATCTCGTAAAATCGACTTCCCAAAAACAACCAACTATTCCAATATCCTTTATCGTTTTGCTTTTCTAGCGATTGGTTTTTTACTCTTATATAATCTAACCATATACGAAAATGTTTACGGCGATTCCGTTCAATTCCTC
>CBFHLF010000164.1:0-4739 GCA_965656555.1 uncultured Acidiluteibacter sp.
GCAGTCCATGTAAAGAGATCTGAAATACCTTTTCAGCCGATGCATACTTAAAATCATCAAACGCCACTCTTCTTTTTCTTAATTTTGCACGTTCAAATACAATCCATGAAATTACAAGAAGAAATAAGTAAGCGTAAAACATTTGGTATCATCAGCCACCCAGATGCAGGTAAGACGACCTTAACTGAAAAACTGTTACTTTTTGGGGGAGCTATTCAAACGGCTGGAGCGGTAAAAAATAATAAAATTACCAAGTCAGCTACTTCAGATTTTATGGAGATTGAAAAGCAGCGTGGTATTTCTGTAGCCACTTCAGTAATGGGCTTTCAGTATAAAGATAAACTGATCAATTTATTGGATACGCCCGGTCACAAGGATTTTGCTGAAGATACTTACCGAACACTGACCGCTGTAGATAGTGTAATACTTGTAATTGACTGTGTAAAAGGAGTAGAAACACAGACCGAGAAACTAATGGAGGTTTGTCGTATGCGTAATACGCCTGTGATTGTCTACATCAATAAAATGGATTTAGATGGACAAGACCCTTTTGATTTGTTGGACGAATTGGAAGAGAAGCTATCCATAAATGTGCGTCCACTAAGTTGGCCAATTAGTATTGGCCCAACCTTTAAAGGGGTTTATAACTTGGTTGATCGAAACGTAAACCTATTTGATTCCAACAAAACAAAGATTGAAAAAGATGTGGTGACCATCTCCGATTTAACTGACCCTAAATTGGACGAATTGGTCGGTAAATATGCAGATCAATTGAGAGAGGATGTGGAACTTATCGAGGGTGTTTATGAGCCATTTGATAAACAAGAATACTTAGAAGGACGAATAGCTCCTGTATTTTTTGGTAGCGCAGTAAATAACTTCGGTATTCGTGAAATGCTCGATACCTTTATTGAAATTGCCCCAAATCCAAAAGCTAGAGAAGCAGAAGGCAAGGAAGTAGTTCCATCTGATAAAGACTTTAGTGGCTTTGTATTTAAAATCCACGCCAACTTAGACCCAAATCACCGCGATCGAATTGCATTCTTGCGCGTTTGTTCTGGAACATTTGAGCGGAATAAATTTTTCCATCACGTCCGTTTGAGTAAAAAAATTCGTTTTAACAACCCAACGAGCTTTATGGCTCAAGAAAAAAACCTCATTGAAAAAGCATATCCCGGTGATGTAATTGGTTTATACGATACCGGAAACTTTAAAATTGGAGATACCTTAACAGAAGGAGAAAACTTTATGTTCCAAGGGATTCCCTCCTTTTCCCCTGAGATTTTTAAAGAGGTGGTTAACGCTGACCCTATGAAAACAAAACAGTTGGAAAAAGGCATTTCCCAATTAACTGATGAAGGTGTAGCACAGCTATTTACCCAACGGATGGGAAACAAAAAGTACATTGGTACAGTTGGCGAACTCCAGTTTGAGGTCATCCAATATAGACTGAAGCATGAATACGGAGCAACTGCAAATTTCCATCCGATGAACTTTTACAAAGCATGTTGGATTACCTGCGATAAAAAAGAAGTCTTGGATGAATTTGTCCGTCTGAAATCAAATTATATTGTTTACGATAAAGACGAAAACCTCGTTTTCTTAGCACAAACAAGAGGTGTTTTACAGATTACCATGGACAATTACCCTGACATTAAATTCCACTTTACCTCAGAGCATAACAAAGCAGCGATGTATGCTTAGTCGAGCAGCGCTGCAATAGCTGTTTTGTAGGCGTCAAATGACATCAAATCATTATGCGTGCCACCGTCTATGGTTACTAATTTCGTCTTTGGGTGCAGGCGATTTAGCTTAACTGCTGATTTGTAGGGAATTTGCTTATCCTCTGTACCATGAAATAAGTAAATCGGGCAATTCACATCTGAGAGATATCGATCTGTTCTGAATTTATATTTCGTAATTAAATCAGCCGGTAGATAGGCTTTATGGCATCGAATCAAATCAATGAAGTTATAATACGGAGTTTCTAAAATTAGCGCCTTAGGATTGTTATTGCTTGCTAAGCGAGCAGCAATTCCCGTTCCTAAGGAATACCCATAAATAACGACTGTATTTTCAGCGTATTCTTCCAGAATCTGGTGATAGATAATCTTTGCATCTCGCTGCAAGTCGCGTTCTCGTTTTATTTTTCCTTCGCTCTTACCGAATCCTCGGTAGTCAAACAATAAAATGTCGTAGTTTAAATCGGTTAAATGTTGAATCTCTTCCCCATAATATTTTACATTTTCCGCATTTCCGTGTAGGTAAAAAATTAACCCTTTAGGCTCTTTTACTTTAAAGTGAATGGCATTTAATGAAACCTGGTTGCCCACATCGAACCATCGCTCAGTAAATGGAATAGTGAAATGAAACTTAAACGCTTTATTAAGGCGTATAGGGTTAAATATGAGTGCTTCCTGCAATAAGTAAAAGGTGAAAATAATCCCAACTATTATTGCAATAACACATAAAATAAGCAAAGAGATCCAAAGTGGTGTTGCCATAGGTCAATGATAAGAATTAATCTACTGAACCTGCCAATTAAATGCATTAAAACTATTTTAAAATAACCTTAGCAGGATTATCCTATTGCTAACAAAATATGCGCCAAGTGGTTGTTAACATTCGTTAATTTGATCTTTAGGAGTCTTTAAATCGTAAATTTGAGAGTAAATGTTTTTTCTATGAAGTTTATACAAAAATCAATACTATTAATTAGTCTATTTTCTACAAGTTCTCTTTTTGCACAACCTGCTTATGAATTAGATTTTAAAGTAGATGGATTATCTGATGGTCAAATATTTTTAGCCAACTATTACGGCTCGGGCCAATATTATAAAGATACTGCAGAAGTATTGGATGGCGCATTTAGCTTTACAGGTGATACCCCGCTAAAAGAAGGGATGTATTCAATTGTAAAGGATAATGGAAGGTTAGTTGATTTATTCGTAGACGGTCAGCAATTTAGTATGCAAACAGACACCTCAGGTTTAATCAAAAACATGAAGGTTACAGGTAGTCCTGAAAACACATTGTTTTATGAGTACATGAACTATCTCAGTACACAACAAGAAATTATGAAAGCGCTTCGATCTAAAGTAGAAGTTGCTGAAAAGAAAAAAGAGAAAGAGAAAATTGAGAAGGAGATAGAAAGTTTGGACCAGAAAGTGAGTGACTATCGAGATAGTTTTTTCAAAAAAAATGCAGATAGTTTCACGGCCAAATTCTTACAGGCCATGGAGTTTCCAAAAATCCCTGAGAGCCCCAAATTAAAAGATGGATCAGCGGACAGTTTATTTCCCTACCGATACACCAAAGCACATTTATTTGATCACATCGACTTTGATGATGAACGATTTATTAATTCACCTGCTTATCACGACAAGCTGGTGTATTATATCAGCAAATTAACACCACAAATACCTGATAGTATAAACGCTGCAGCTGACTATCTATTAGGGAAGGCTACTAATCCTGAAATCTTTAGATACACGCTCAGTTACATTACTTCTACCTATGAAAAAAGCGAGTATATAGGAATGGATGCCGTTTTCGTGCACATGGCGAGAAACTATTATTTAAATGGAAAAGCAGATTGGGTTTCTGAAAGTCAATTGAAAAAGGTGAAAGAACGAGCTGATGCCTTAGAACCCCTATTGATTGGCAAAAAAGCTCCAAACATTATTGTTAAAGATACATCACAAACCAAGTACCTGCAGCTTTATGATGTAAATGCAAAATATACGGTCGTATACATTTGGTCTCCTGAGTGTGGACATTGTAAAAAGGCTACACCAAAGCTTAAAAAGATGTATGATAAATACAAAAAAGATGGTGTAAAAGTATTTGCTGTGGGCAACGACTTTGAAAATGAAAAGTGGATTGACTTTATAAAGAAAAATAAATTAGACTTTATCAACGGATCAGATGGTGGTGATTTTACTTCAAACTTTAGGCATCTATACGATGTTTACAGCACCCCTCAAACGTACTTATTAGATGCTGACAAAAAGATCATCGTTAAAAAAATAGAGATCGAAGAGTTAGATAAAGTTATTGAGCAATTACTAAAAGAAGACACTGATGAATAAAGTCGGTTTGTTCATCAGTTTTGCAGTGATGGTAGTTGGAATTGTGATTGCATATATAATGCTTGACCAGCCTGTACCCTTAAAGATTTATAGCCCCAAAGACTTGAATCCAGAGTTGGTAGACGAAGACCAAAGGGATGTTTATAAGAATCATCGCATACGAGATTTTGAATTAGTCAATCAATTTGGAGATACTGTAAATAATCGTTTCTTAGAGGGTAAAATTTATGTAGCAGACTTCTTTTTCACCACCTGCCCTACCATTTGCCCTGTAATGAGTAATGAGCTGGAACGCGTTCAAGAAGCATTTGAAGATGATTCGAAAATTCGCATTGTTTCTCATACGGTTCAGCCAGAATATGACTCCCCTGAGGTATTGAAGGAGTACGCTGATTTGCATCAGGCAAACCCTAAGCAATGGACTTTTTTAACAGGGGACAAAGCAGAAATTTATAGCTTAGCAAGAAAGTCATACTTTGCAGTAACTACAGAAGGTGATGGCGGAATTAACGATTTTATTCATACGGAGAATTTCATATTGGTAGATACCAAAAAACGCATTCGAGGGTTTTATGATGGGACTTCTAGCGAAGTCGTAGATCGATTGATTAAAGACATTAAGATTTTAAAGGATGAGGTTTAATTTAC
>CBFHLF010000165.1:0-4659 GCA_965656555.1 uncultured Acidiluteibacter sp.
ATAGTCGTTGGGGAACAATTCGATTCGGTAAGAAGAACCCATCAACTCTTCAGCCCATTCGCTATCTTGATTGGCTAAAAGCTCCTGATTGTTTGCACTGTACACATCAATAATTACCTCAGCACGAATACCGTGTATTTTCAACTCTTGTCTGACTAGTGTATCTAAGGTGTTAATATCCACCCGTTCAGCAGCACTCTTATTGATACTGATAAAAGCCAGCTCATTCACAATATCATTAATCAACACTGACTTACTCTTAATTTGATCAGGCGAAAGCCCTTTATTGAATGAGTTTGGAATGTTTTCAGAACGCAAAACACGCTTCTGAGTTTTGCGAATAATAAACGTGTTAGAATCCTTAAAAGATGGCCCAGGAAATTCAATCTTAAATTGCTCTCGATTGGGGTTCATTCCGGAGGAGTCTAAACTCACAATCGGACTTTTTAGCCCTTCTGACTCTATTCCTGAATCCATCTCGTCTTGCAGATAGACACTTAAATCAGAAGAGTTAGCCTGGTTAAACTTCTTACTTACTTGAGTTATGGCCTCTTTTTTCTCCAATTTAAACATGGCTCGATCAAGACTTTCCATAACAGCCTGATCAAACTTTTCACGCCTTAACTCTATAGCATTCTGTATCCAATATAACTGAATAAGTAAAATACCAAACAACACTACTGTTGTGACAATAATTAACGCTAAAAAATTTGACTTTCTCACAATACGAAGATAGCTACTCCATTGATAATACGGATTTTGTTTAACTATTATTAACACGCCTTAACGGTTACTTAACACCTTGTTCTTCAAATCGTAATTAATTTGGCAAGGCATAGTATTTTAACTCATTTTGAGAAGTGAATAGTGAGTTAGTAATTTAAAACTACAGCAAAGAGATATCCATGAGGTATCTCTTTGTTTTTTCAACCGCTTATTGCTTACTTTTATCTATCCAACAAAGAAATGAAATGATAAAGCTCAAGAATTATATAAACGGCGAATTAGTCGACCCGATAAGCAATAATTACCTAGACAATTACAATCCTGCCAATGGTTCTGTTTACTCACAAATACCTGACTCGGATAGTGCTGATGTAGCTTTAGCAGTAGATGCGGCCAATGCTGCCTTCGAAAGCTGGAGTAATACTAGCAAAGATGAGCGATCTCGAATTTTATATAAAATTGCAGATTTGATTGAACGTGATCTTGACCGATTGGCCGCCGCTGAATCTACTGATAATGGCAAGCCATTAGGTCTGGCCAAGCGAGTAGATATCCCAAGAGCTGCACATAACTTTCGGTTTTATGCAACAGCCATAGTTCATTACAGCTCTGAGTCTCACAGCATGGAAGATAAAGCAATTAACTTCACTCACAGAGACCCAGTGGGTGTTGCCGGTTGTATTTCTCCATGGAATCTTCCACTTTATCTTTTTTCATGGAAAATTGCCCCTGCACTTGCAGCAGGAAACTGTGTAGTAGCAAAACCTTCAGAAATTACACCCATGACAGCCTTTTTACTTTCATCACTTTGCATTGAAGCAGGCTTGCCAAAAGGGGTCCTTAATATAGTACATGGCTTAGGGCCAAAAGTAGGGGAGGCAATTGTTTCTCACCCTGAAGTCCCTTTAATTTCTTTTACAGGAGGCACACAAACAGGGAAACACATTGCACAAGTGGCTGCCCCAATGTTCAAAAAACTGTCATTAGAGTTAGGTGGTAAGAATCCAACAATCATCTACAAGGATTGCGATTTTGAAAAAATGCTAAATACTGTAATTGCTTCTTCCTTTGATAATCAAGGTCAAATTTGCTTGTGTGGTTCACGAATATTTATTGAAGACGCGATTTATGAAAAATTTAAAATTGCATTTGTCGAACGGGTAAAAGCCCTTAAAGTAGGCAATCCAGAAGATGCAAATTCCAATCTCGGAGCTGTCGTTTCTGAACCACACATGAAAAAAGTGCTTTCTTATGTAGACCTCGCAAAAGAAGAAGGAGGGGAAGTGCTTTGTGGTGGTCACCAAATAAAGCTAGATGCTCCTTTTGAAAATGGTTATTACATCGCCCCTACCGTGATAGAAGGGTTACATTACAATTGCAGAACGAATCAAGAAGAAATTTTTGGTCCTGTAGTTAGCATCACTCCATTTTCATCTACTGAAGAAGTATTGAAAATGGCTAATAGCACTAAGTATGGTTTAGCTAGTTCCGTTTGGACTAGTAATATTTCGGTAGCCAATATCGTAGCCAAAAAACTTCATGCAGGAATTGTTTGGATAAATTGCTGGTTATTAAGAGATTTAAGAACACCCTTTGGTGGAGTAAAACAAAGTGGAGTTGGCAGAGAAGGTGGAAATGAAGCCCTTCAGTTTTTTACTGAACCTAAAAATGTCTGCATCAAGTATCAATAGTGGCTGACAACGCAATTCAATAATGGGTATGAATTACCGAATTTTTACACTCTTCCTTATCCTTTTTATAGTTAGCAACCACTTGGGCGCTCAGCAATCATTTAATATCGATAAGAGAGGGAAAATTAAGCGAATTAAGTATTATCCTGGACAAAACATTCATCTCAGCTACAATTCGACCAAAATCCGAGGTCAAATAGTCGGCCTTACAGACTCCTCAATAATTGTGAATGAAGAAACGATTCTTATTACTTCAATCGATTATGTTATTCATCCTAGACAGGCATTTATTTGGACTTTTATAAGAAAGGTTGGCTATCGAGCAGCAATTGGCTATACATTACTAGATGGTGGCACTCGACTTGGAAATAATTCATCGCCCATTATAGACGACCATTTACTAAAAGTAATGGTTCCTTTGTTTAGCGCAGGAATAATTGGGTCCATCATGAAAAATCGCCGATATCGGAACAAAGGTTACAACATGGGGGTAAATGACTTAAGGATGCCTTAAGTTTTAAACAGCTAAAGTGTTAATAGAAAGCACTATTTTTAGCAAATTCGCATTAGTTATGGAATACATTTGTTGGAAATAGTATTATATGCAGGTTAAACTAATCATCTCCTTCCTATTTCTACATCTATCGATTTCGTTGGTGGGCCAAACTAGCGAAAAAGAGTTTCAATTTAGGTTCAACCTCGCCAAACATGAGTTGTCTCATCGAAAAATGAAAAGTGCACTGCCCACTTTAATGGAGTTGTACGAAATGGATAGCACTAACTCAAATATTAATTATTTGATAGGGGTTTGTTTTGTCGAAGCAGATATTGTTACAAAACAATCTATTCGCCACTTAAATAAAGCAACTAATGATATTGTTGTAGATTATAACTCAGATAGCTACACTGAGCGTAACGCTCCAGTATATGTGTACTATTATTTATCCATTGCATACAGCCAAAATAACCTTTGCGACAGCGCGATCATGGCAAGGGATCAGTTCATGGAAATATATACCTATCAAGACCCTTACTATCCAAATGAATCTGAAAAGTGGATATTGTCTTGCCAAACAGAACCTAAGCTTGCAAATTCAGATTTATCTTTTATGTTAAAAGACAAAGATATAAGAGAGCCCATTAAATCAGCACCGGTATTAGATCCGGTCTCAATCGCTGATGCAAACCAAACAGAAACAGGGAAACCTACAAAAACTGAAGTTAAGGCACCTAAGAAACCATCTAAAGTTCTAACTAAGAATGTTGAATACACTACAAAGATGCCCCTATATGGTGTGCAAGTTGGCGCTTTTAAGGAAATCATGCCTGTACATCGTTTCCCAGATTTAAAAAATGTGGATGCCTTTGTAGATAAAGATGGGTGGGTGAGGTACGTAATGGGTCATTTCTCTTATCGTTCACAAGCAGAATCCCTTAAAGAGGTAATCAAAAAGGCCGGCTACCCTGATGTGTTTATTGTAGATGTAAACAATGAAAAAAAATACGCTGAATCAGTAGTTAGTATTGATGATATCAGCTTGCGATCTGTGATTAGTGGACCCATTGAGTTCAAAGTGCAGCTGGGCGTATTTGAAGATAAATTACCTGAAAGTATAGCAGAAAATTACCTAAAAGTTAGCCATATTGAAGAACATCGAAATAACGGCTTAACATACATCACATCCACAGCTTATCCCACCTATTCTCAAGCAATGCAGGCAAAAGACCAATACGTTAAAATTGGCGTATCCGATGCATTTATTGTAGCATTTAATAAAAAGAAGAAAATTTCTTTGATGGATGCATTGAACTATACCCACGAGAACCCGATAAAAAACCTCCAATAACGAAAAACTCAATTATGAAGTCAATTCTAACAGTTATTATGTGCCTAATTTTAGGTACACTGGGTGCACAAAATTCAGAAGAAAAACTATTTAATCAATCTCGACAGCTTCTAGCAATGCGGCAAATAAAAGAAGCCATACCAAGCTTGGAAACACTGTACAATATGAATCCCGATAATTGCAACTATAACTTTCTACTGGGTGCAGCCTATCGTGAGCTTGGAACCAATAAGGAGTCAGCAGTCTTTCATTTAGAAAAAGCAGTAAAATCAATTACAGAAGAATACGATGCATCAACACACAAAGAGACAGATGCCCCTATGCTTACTTATTATTACCTGGCTACTGCACAAGTAGATAATGACCGATGTGCAGCTGCTGAAAAGTCCTTAGAA
>CBFHLF010000166.1:0-4657 GCA_965656555.1 uncultured Acidiluteibacter sp.
CACGTAAGCCTAGCGATAGCAAATCAAAAACTCCTGTTCTAGACAATTTTGGTAGAGATCTAACAGCTATGGCCGAAGAAGATAAGCTAGATCCTATCGTTGGAAGAGAAAAGGAAATCGAACGAGTTTCACAGATCCTTAGTCGTCGTAAGAAAAACAACCCAATTCTAATCGGTGAACCCGGTGTAGGTAAATCGGCAATTGCGGAAGGTTTAGCACTTAGAATTGTCCAAAAGAAAGTTTCTAGGGTATTGTTTAACAAACGCATTGTTACACTTGATTTAGCTTCATTAGTTGCCGGCACGAAATACAGAGGCCAGTTTGAGGAGCGAATGAAGGCTGTAATGAATGAATTGGAAAAATCGCCTAACATCATTCTTTTTATCGATGAGATACACACCATTATTGGTGCAGGTGGCGCTTCAGGTTCATTAGACGCATCCAACATGTTTAAGCCAGCATTGGCGAGAGGAGAAATACAATGCATTGGTGCAACCACTTTAGATGAGTTTAGACAACACATTGAGAAAGATGGTGCTTTAGAAAGACGTTTTCAAAAAATTATCGTTGAACCAACTACGCCTGAAGAAACCATTCAGATTTTAAATAACATTAAGGAGCGATACGAAGATCACCATAACGTAAACTACACCCCTGAGGCGATTGAGGCATGTGTTCAGTTGACGAATCGATACATGAGCGATCGTCACCTTCCTGATAAAGCGATTGATGCACTGGATGAGGCAGGTTCTAGAGTTCATATTACCAACATACGTGTTCCTCAAAATATCATTGATATTGAGAAGCAAATCGAAGAGGTAAAAGAGCAAAAGAACCAAGTGGTTAAGAAGCAAAAGTATGAAGAGGCTGCGAAACTAAGAGATAGTGAACGACAACTATCAGAAGCACTTGAAGCGGCTAAGTTAGCTTGGGAAGAAGAAACAAAAGCAAATAGAGAAACCGTAAGCGAGGAAAATGTAGCAGAAGTGGTTTCCATGATGACTGGTATTCCTGTTCAGCGTGTTGCTCAAAAAGAAGGAAAGAAACTCGTTCAAATGATGGATGAGATCCGAGATAAAGTAATCGGACAAAATGACGCAGTTAAAAAAGTAGTGAAAGCTATTCAGCGAAATAGAGCAGGTCTTAAGGATCCTAATAAACCAATCGGGTCATTTATATTCCTAGGTCCTACAGGAGTTGGAAAAACGCAATTGGCTAAGGTTTTGGCACGTCACTTATTCGACAACGATGATGCACTCATCCGAATTGACATGAGTGAGTACATGGAAAAATTTGCCGTTTCTCGATTGATTGGAGCGCCTCCCGGATACATCGGTTATGAAGAAGGTGGACAATTAACAGAAAAAGTACGTCGTCACCCCTATTCAGTAATCCTTTTAGATGAAATAGAAAAAGCGCATCCAGACGTATTCAATTTATTGCTGCAGATTTTAGATGACGGTATGATTACAGATTCACTAGGTAGAAAAGTGAGTTTTAAAAATACCATCATTATTATGACCTCTAACATTGGAGCTCGCCAACTAAAAGATTTCGGGCAAGGTGTTGGATTTAAAACTGCAGCTAAAACTGCAGGCGCAAGTGAATATAGCCAAGGTGTAATACAGAGTGCCTTGAAAAAAGCCTTTGCTCCTGAGTTTTTAAATCGAATCGATGATATCATGATTTTCAATTCATTATTGAAGGAAGATATTCACCAAATAATTGACCTTGAATTAGAGAGCTTATATTCTAGAACGAAAGAACTTGGCTTTACGGTCGAAATTTCAGAAAAAGCGAAAGATTTTATAGCTGAAAAAGGTTTCGACGCCGACTATGGCGCACGACCTCTTAAGAGAGCAATTCAGAAGTATTTAGAAGATCCTTTAGCAGAAGAAATTATCAAATCTAATTTAGTAGAAGGTGATTTGATCAGTATTAAGTTCGATGATAAGCTCAATGAAATCAAAATTGATATCATTAAACCAAAAAAGAAGAAAGAAAAGAAAGAAGAGGATACTGAAAAGTAATCTAATTCGATTTTAAAGTTAAAAAAATAGCCACTTCAAATGAAGTGGTTATTTTTTTGTGTTTAGAATTAATACATAAATATTCAATGCCAACTCATCCGTTTACGCTGCTCTTGTAGTAAACATCTGATTAAATTAGGTATCATAAAAAACAAAAAAGGCCCGCAATGCGAGCCTTTCTTTAAAATCACTATAGTTATTTATTAGTCGTTAAACCGATCCATGACCTTTTGGCTAACTCCTGTATTGGAGAAACCTCCATCGTGGAATAAGTTCTGCATGGTAACGTATTTTGTTAAATCAGAGAACATGGTAATGCAATAGTTTGCACAATCAATAGCGCCTGCATTTCCAAGTGGCGACATTTCATCAGCATATTTGATAAAACCATCAAACCCCTTCACTCCACTACCAGCAGTAGTTACAGTTGGCGACTGAGAAATGGTATTAACACGTACTTTTTTCTTAACACCCAATTGGTAACCGAAACTTCTACCAATGCTCTCTAACAATGATTTCGCATCGGCCATATCGTTATAATCTGGGAAAACGCGCTGAGCTGCAATGTAAGATAAACCTACCACAGATCCCCAGTCGTTTAATGCATCTAACTTTAAAGCTGTTTGCATCGTTTTGTGAAATGACATGGCAGAAACATCTAAGGTCTTTTGAAAGAAATCATAGTTAGTTTCTGTGTAATGCTTTCCTTTTCGAACGTTTGGTGACATTCCAATCGAGTGCAAAACAAAGTCGATTTTTCCACCTAAAATTTCAACTGATTGACTAAATAGGTTTTCCAAATCTTCTAAAGAAGTAGCATCTGCAGGGATTACTTGCGCATTACACTTTTCTGCCAAGTTGTTAATTTCTCCCATTCTCATGGCAATTGGTGCATTGGTTAGTGTAAAGATTGCACCTTCTTCGTGCGCTCTTTCTGCAACTTTCCATGCAATGGATTGATCATTCAATGCTCCAAATATAATTCCTCTTTTACCTTTTAACAGGTTGTGTGATGCGTTTGACATAGTATCTATTTATAAATTTCTAGTTTGGCAAATATAAAAAACTATTGGGCTTATTGACCCAAAAGTACCTTAGCATTATCAATTGCTGCCGCAGTTGTTTTAGATCCGCTTAGCATTTTGGCAACTTCTTCGATTCGCTCTTCGCTTGATAAGGCTTTAATGTAAGAATGTGTAACGTTCCCCACATCTTCTTTGTACACTTTTAAGTGGGCATCTCCTTTTGCAGCCATCTGCGGAAGATGCGTGATGCTCACAATTTGAAGATCATTGCTCATTTCTTTCAATATCTCTCCCACCTTATCAGCTATTTCACCAGATACTCCGGTATCTATTTCATCAAAAAGTATGGTAGGCAGGTGCTCCTTTTGAGCTAAAATTCGCTTTATGGCTAGCATTAACCTTGAAAGCTCCCCTCCTGATGCAACTTTAGAAAGCTCTCTTGCCTCTAGGCCTTTATTCGCGGTAAACAAAAACTGCACTTCTTCTTTTCCTGTAGCTGTAAATTGTTCTTGGGGCTGAATCTGAACGGTTAATGCTGCATTTTGCATCCCCAAACGATGTAGTAACTTTTTTACTTGATCTTCCAATTGTGGCTTTGCTTGAAGTCTTTTCTCCGATAATTGATCTGCTAACTTTTGCAATGAAGCTTCTGCATTGAAAACCGCTGCCTTTAATTGATTAACATCATCGTCAAAAGTTGCAATTGATAGTAGCTTTTGCTCTAGCTCAGACTTCAGCACCAACAGCTCTGCTACACTGCTTAAGCCATGTTTCTTTTGCAAACTGTAAATTACTGACAAGCGCTCGCGAATATAATCAAGGCGTTCAGGGTCATATTCTAGCCCTTCATTTATACCCTCTAATTCATTAATGATATCTTGAAGCTCAATATACACAGATCCCAAACGTTCTGTTAACTCGACTGACTGTTTATTGTATTTAGATGCGTTGGCCACATGAGTTTTACTGATCCGAATTAAATCGGAAGCATTTTCATCTTGATTGATTAATGCATTCAAGGCTAAACCAAGCCCTTCTTTGGTATCTTCCACGTGTTCAAGACTTCGTTGCTCCTCTTCCAATAGCTCATCTTCATCAGCAACCAAATGAAGCTGATCCAATTCATCAAACTGAAATTGTAAGAAGTTCTCTTCTGCCTTCGCCTGAGTAATGGAATCCTCTTTTTCTGTGAGCTGTTTACATAACCTTTTATAATCTTTAAAGACTGTTAAATACTCAGCCAAAGTAGATTTATTACCTGCAATAGCGTCAATCACTTGCAATTGAAATTGACTATGATTGAGCGTTAAAGTATGATGTTGTGAATGGATATCAATAAGTCGTAAACCTAACTCCTTTAATTGATTTAGATTAACCGGTGTATCATTTACAAAGGCCCTCGACTTCCCGTTCGGTGTAATCTCCCGTCGAATAATGGTTAACTCGTCGTAATCGAGATCATTTGCTTCAAAAAGTGAGGCTAATTGATAATTTTTTATTTGGAAGTGTGCTTCAATGATACACTTTCGAGATTTGTCTTTTAGTACATTTAAATCAGCACGTTGACCAACAATAAGCCCAAGCGCACCAAGCAAAATGGAT
>CBFHLF010000167.1:0-4652 GCA_965656555.1 uncultured Acidiluteibacter sp.
TTAATAGTTAACTTAGGGTCTGCGGAGTAAAAGTTACCTCCACTGGCCCCATCAAAAAACTCTAATGGGAGAGTATCCAAGTCAAAGTTGATATTTTGCTGGCCTGCAAACCCATAAAAGGAACGAAAAGCTAAATTAGTGGAAGCAATAGAGAAGCGGAGACTATCTTGAGAAGAGATAGGGTTCCCATTGTATGATAATGTAATTTCATAAATCACAGGAATTGTATTTCCATTCGTATTATCGACTTCTAATTTGTAATTCGTAAGGTCTTTGCTATTACTAGCCATTACAGGAGTTGTGCCTGTATAGTTTAGCGGTAGGTCAAATGAAAGAGGAATTCCATTTTCAATAAAGCTGGGGAAGGTAACTTTTATCGAACCTCCATGCTTCAAATCAGAGCTGATATTCAGATCTAATAGACCTGATTTAGCCAATATCGAATCGACTCTTACACCGCTTTGATTCGTAAAATTATACGAAGTGCTAAAGGTTTTTGTGATCGTACCTTGAATTGGGAAGTCTCCAACTTCAGTAGCAGTTAAACCGATAGATTCTGTATACGATTGATCTTGTAGACGAAATAAATCAGTGGTGTTTACCTCAAATCCTCCTTTTTCGAAGAGAATGCTGATTAAACCATTTTCGTCGGTTGTGATTATGTCAGGGGTTTCTTTCGATAGAAAAATATCTCTAGGAGTTAAGGACGAGTTAATCAATGGGATTGCGATCTCAGGCTGTATAGGGTCTACCTTGAATTTGTCAAATTCAAAATAATCTTCCGTGCATGAAGAAAGAGCGATTATACAGGCCCCCCAAAACAAACAGAATGGAAGAGTTTTTTTCATAAAATGATTTATTGGTCTTTAAAATGGCAAGTTATGCCAATTTCTCTAAAGTTTGAAATAAATACGAACTCAATCTGCTAAAAGTTTGAAAGACATGCGGTGGTATTTGCTTGCTCCATGTAGTGCTATGGCAGCCCGGTGGTTTTTAGTAGGATATCCTTGGTTTTTGTGCCAATCGAAGTGAGGAAACTCTTCGTTGATTTGTTGCATGTATTCGTCCCTGTGAGTTTTTGCGAGTACCGAAGCTGCTGCAATAGATGCAAACTTTGCATCTCCTTTTACAATACACTGATGAGTGATGCCTAGATATGGATTAAAACGATTACCATCGATAAGCAATAGCTCCGGCTTAGTTGATAATTGGTCGATGGCGCGGTGCATGGCTAGAAAGGATGCATTTAGAATGTTGATTTCGTCAATTTCTTTATGGGATACAATTCCTACAGCCCAGGCTAAAGCTTGTTCTTCGATCACAGATCGCAACTCATCTCTTGTCTTCTTATTTATTTTTTTAGAATCATTGAGTCGTTCATCATAAAAGTCTGGAGGTAGAATTACTGCAGCAGCGTAAACTGGACCGGCCAAACATCCTCTACCTGCCTCGTCACATCCTGCCTCAATTAGGTCTTTACTATATGAGCTTTTTAAACTCATTTGTTCATTACTTTTTCTATGCAAGACCATAAAAGAGTTGCTGTTTTATCCCAGGTAAAAACCTTAGATCGATTTATTCCCTTTTCAATTAGCGTTTGTTGCAATTCTTTACTTCCTTCTAATCGAACCATTTGTTTAGCGATGTCTGCCGGAGAAAATGGATCTGCTAATAATGCTGCACCTCCTGACACTTCGGGCATTGATGAAGTATTTGATGTAATTACTGGAATGCCACTTTTCATTGCTTCAATAATAGGTATACCGAAGCCTTCGAATTGAGGAACGTATGTCATACAAAAGGCAGCTGCAGTTAGCTTAAATAGCTCATCATTACTCTTTCTACCCAACAGCAGAATATCTTTTTTAAATTGCAGTGATTGAAAAGTATCCTCCAGTTGCTTTGGCCACCACTTTTTGTTTCCACAAATGATTAATTTTTTATCACTTTTTGTTTCTAATCGATAAGCTTCATAAGCAAGAAATAAGTGTTCGAGGTTTTTTCTAGGGTGGAGTGTACCTACAAATAAAAAGTAGTCTTTCCCTGAACTATACGTTTCTTTAATAGCCTTCTTTTCTTCTGGTTCGATTGGGGCGTAGCGTTCATTAGCTCCATTATAAACCACATCGATTTGATGATGGTCAATGCCATAAGTACTCGAGATATCCTTTTTAGAATACTCCGAAACTGTTGCAATTCTAGTAGCTCTTTTAGCGTATTTTGGAAAAAAGTGCAAGAAAAAGCTTCGATGAGAGCGAATGATGTTTTCAGGGAAGTGCTCAAAGTTTAAATCATGAATGACCGCTACAGATGGTATTGTCTTTAATTGAGGTAGCCATCCTTCGGGGCTTAAAAAAACATCAGTATCAAGTTGCTTTAACTTTCGTTTGAGTGCAACTTCAAACCAATACAACCAAATGAATGGATGACGTGCTTGTGGATATATAATATGCCCTGTTACGTTTTCTCCAAAGATGAATGCGTCATCATATTTTCGATCAAAAATAAAGTGGAACTCATGTTCGGGGTGAGCTTGAGTTATTCGTTTCAATGTTTCGAACGTAAACCATCCAATTCCATCCATTTTATCAGGAACAAGTAGGCGAGTATTTACGGCGATTTTCATACAATCGGAAAAGGAGAATAAATAATGTGTCTTGGGCGCAAAAATAGCTATATTACTTAATTGACAAAGACAATTCAGGTATTCCTTTAAATATACGCATACTTTGGGGCCAATAGTGGTAGTGTTCCGGAAGAGGGCTGAACAAAGTTTAATTTTACCATTTGAATAACTTTGGGATTGCTTATCATTGCAACTACTTAAGAAGTAAAGCTAGTATGCAGCGTAAGTTTATTACCAACCTTTTCTTTCTACTCATTGTCAATATTATAGTAAAGCCATTTTGGATTTTCGGTATTGATCGAGTATTCCAAAACCAGATTGGGGCAGAAGAGTATGGCTTTTATTACGCACTATTTAGTTTTTCAGTCTTGCTCAATATCTTCTTGGATATGGGCATCACCAATTACAATAATCGAAATATTGCTCAGCATGGTCATATGCTACAGCGCTATTTCCCTTCTATTGTTACTTTAAAGTTATTGCTCGGGGTAGCCTATCTTGTAGTCACTTTGACAGCTGCTTTTTTACTCGATTATGACGAGCGTTCTGTTCGATTACTCATGTTGTTGTGCTTTAATCAGTTTTTACTTTCATTTTTGCTTTATTTACGTTCAAATATTGCCGGTTTGCAATTATTTCGAATTGATAGTATTTTGTCAGTAATTGATCGAATTACAGTTATTTTAATTTGTGGTTATTTTCTATGGGTAGCAACAGAAGTAAACTTTACTATTGAATTGTTTGCATTGGCTCAAACTGCAGCCTATGGCTTAAGCTGTTTAATTGCCTTCTTGGTATTGAAAGGTCGCCTTCAACGATTTAAGCTTTCCTTTAACCTAGCACTTCTCAGGGTAATTCTCAAGCAAAGTTTACCCTTTGCATTACTAGTACTACTCATGTCATTTTATTACCGTGTGGATTCTGTTATGATTGAGCGACTTTTGCCAGATGGTAGTTTTCAAACGGGTGTTTATGCGCAGGCCTATCGTTTATTAGATGCCTCTACTATGATTGGTTTTTTATTCGCCGGTTTACTATTACCCATGTTTTCTAAAATGATCTCAACGCAGCAAGCTCCCACTGCTTTAATTAAACTATCGTTCAACTTAATTATCGTTCCTTCTTTGTTGGTATTTATTATTTGCTACCATTATGGGGTAGATATTATGGCTATTCTTTACAAAGAGAATGTTATACCTGCTGCCAAACTTTTGGTTGTATTGATGGGAACCTTTATTGCAGTAGCATCGACGTATATTTTCGGAACTTTCCTTACTGCTAATGGAAGTATGAAGCAGTTAAATCGAATTGCTTTAGTCGGTTTGGTCATCAATTTGATGCTCAACTTTTTTCTCATCCCACAATATGGTCCCTATGGAGCTGCTATTGCCACATTAATCACACAGCTATTCGTAATTATAAGTCAACTTCTAGTGGTTAGGCGGTTGTTAGACTGGTCAGTTAATTTTACTTACCTATTCCGATTGGCAGTATTTACCATGTTGATTTTGACAGCAGGTTATCTTTTTTATCAATTAAACAATACGTGGATAATTCGTGCGTTATGCACCATTTTAACAGGCTTTTTTGTTGCGTTACTACTTCGGATTATTGAACCTAGGACCATCATCGGTATCCTTAAGAATAAAGAAGCCCAATAATGTAATCAATTTACTACTTTTGAAATCTCAATTTTTTTGAATGAATCCTGAAAATCCTTACGAATTAAAACCTAGCACCATGTTGCCATTGATTCTTAAATGGAAGAAGTTGCTTATTACCGTTACTGGTGTGGCTTTTGTTATTTCTGTTCTTGTTTCTTTTTTGATTGAAGAGAAATACGAGTCTACTGTTGTATTATTTCCTGCATCTACGACCAATATTTCTAAAACATTGTTAGCAGAGCGAGGTTTCGACAATAAAAGTTTACTAGAATTTGGTGAAGAAGAGCAAGCAGAGCAATTATTGCAAATTTTAAATTCTGATGTTATTCGAAATCGAATCATTGAAAAATATGATTTGCTAA
>CBFHLF010000168.1:0-4640 GCA_965656555.1 uncultured Acidiluteibacter sp.
TCCTTCAACCACATTATTCATCGCACGAATCATATCCCCAATCTCATCATTTCCTTCTCTTATTTTACGTTTAGGGAAAATTCCTTTTCCAAGTCTAGCAAGGACTTCTCGAAGATTTTGTATTGGCTTAACAATACTACGTGTGGTATATATCGCAATAGCAACACCTCCTAAAACTAGAAATAAACCTAGATACTTAACTAAGTTTTGAAGCGTTTGAAAAGAACTTGTCATAAAGTCTATTTGTGACTTCAATTGCTTTCGTTGAATCATGATTAAATGATCCAGTTCACGTTGTAACTTTTTGCTTTTAATATCAATATCGCCACCCTCGGATAACAAAAAGTCAGCGAAAAAATCATTTTGAAGATCTCCGTAGCTTTCAAAAGTGCCGTAAATATCCATCAGCTCTCGATAAGAAACAAAAAGAGATTCGATATCGTCAAAAATCACTTTCAAACTATCTTTTTCGGAGCCAACTTGCTGGCTGAAAAGTCCATTTAACTTGCCTTGTAGATTAGGGTAATCTGACTCCATTATTCGAATCAACCGTAATTTAAAAGGCTCATCTGATTTTGGCTCTGAAGGCCATTTTGCTATAAGTGAAGTAGACTCTAATATCATGAACCGCAACTCTTGCAAGCTTGCAGTAGTCGGACTGTATACATTATTGATTTTATCGTTAAGTGTTCTAGAGTCTTGAAGCCGAAAGTGCGTTATGGTGAATGTAATCAGCGTTAAAACGATAAGAATCCCAAAGCCAAACCCTATCCTTCTCCCAATTGTAAACCTAAACTTCATACTATTTTGAGAATTGATAGTTATTTATTGTCTTTACCTTTCAACTTTTCCAATTCAAGTTTATAGGCGTCAGACTTTTCCATATCATTCATGCTATAGTATATACCCTGCAACCCAATAAGGGTTTCTTCTTTATTAGGATTTAAATCATAAGCTCGCTTCATATATGGTAGTGACATGCTAAAAATTTCGTAAAGCTGCTCTTGGACTTTATTTAACTCTTCGAGATCTAAACTATAATCCATATTATTAACCATATCTGCCCCTTCATTATAATAAAGGATTCCCATGTTATAATTTGCACTTACATTATTGGAATCTATATCAAGAACTTCCATGTAGAGCTCTTTGACTTTAGCTAAGTACTCCGCCTTCTTTGTACTATCAGTAGTAGCAATTTGAGTATAAGTAGTTGCCAAAGCAAGCTTGAACTGAATATCTCTTTCACTAAAGTCAGTATTCGGCTCTATGTAGGAGATAATATCTTTATAAAGCATATAATTTTCTAAAGCAACTAAATAATCATCAATAGTGAATGATTTTGCAGCATCATTGAATATAGTAGATGCCAAAAATTTTAGATTTTTTTGTGTACTGGCACTTATCTCACTGCCATTATCTAATTCATAACTCTTTTTAAATGAAGTCACGGCAGTCATTCTTAAAGGTGATTGCTTATCGTTTGTCTCGTTGGACTTAAAGAGCTCTTTATAAATATTACCTCTGTAATACCATGTTCTAGCATCATCTATAAAAATAGGATCAACAGCAGCGGCATCAATTAATTCTTTTGCTTTTTCTAACTCATTGTTTTGTAACGAATAGATAGCATTACTCAACTTATTTTGAGCGAACGCATCTATCGTGTTACACACGAAAAGAACTACTAATATGTAAAATAGCTTTTTCATTACTTAACAACTAGCGCCAAATCTTCAAGACTTTTACTAACCTTTAGGTTATGGTCTTCTACATTGGTCTTATTTAATTCAAATTTCTGACGATTGGCTACAACTACAAAGTTAATCCCTGAACCTCGAACCGATAGCCCCGGAGTTTCCGTAACGATGAGCGTGCTTTTACCTTTTAACTTTTGAACTGCGGTATTAAGTTTAGAAGCCGCTTCATCGGGAATGTAAAGCATGTGAACTTTACTATTAATCTCATCGGGCGAGTTGTAAACATGTATTTCAAAGTCTTGGCTTGCTACTTTCTTCGTTTTTGACATGAGAGAAAGCTCTTTGTACAGAGCTGCGCTATTTCCTAAAATCCCAACAACAAAATTGCCATTCTTATACTCTGAAGGCCACTCAATATATTTAGTGAAGTTGTATAAAAATACAGCTTTAATCTTTGAATTCGTATCTATCTTGGGGGATTTAGCTCCTGTAAACCCAAACGATACAAAAATCATTAGAAATAGAATATAGCTGACTTTTTTCAATTCTGTTTTGTGATTTCTTTTAAACCTCTAAAATAACATTTTTTATTGTAAGGGCAATCCAAAAGTAGTGCCATTATTTTTTTCGGGTCTTAAACAAACTATTATTTTTTCTGGAACCACCACGCTTATTACTTCTTTTATAGTTTGACCCAGATGATTTTAAACGGCTCTTTTTTACTGTCCGTTTCATGTTAAATTTACCTTTGGGGTTTTTTCTAGGCTTACCTTTCCGACGCTTAAATATTCGCCTACTCTTTTTCTTTTGGTATTTTTTTAAAGCTGCTCTACTTCCTCCTTTAAATGGGTTGCTATAATACCCTTTTCTTACCGTCTCATCTTTACCTGTACTAGCAGTTTTATATGCCCTACTTTTTGCTCTACTAGGGGTATGAAACCCTTTATGACAAGATGTAAAAACAACTGACACAACGAAACAAAAAGATAATAAAAGCTTGCTAAGACGCGGTGTATAGGTTTTCACAAATTGGTTAATTTTTCGCAAAGCTACTAAAGAGCATTCACTTCTATACCTAAACAGGTTTAATTAATCTCAGGAATTACAAGCAAGGGAATAGCAGTTTTCAATGCGACCGTTTCTGTATTTGAGGAAGAAAAAAGTCGCTTAAAAAAGCCCTGCTTTCTAGACACCATTGCAAGTAAATCATTGTTTTTAACAGCCGCGAAACTTGCTAACTCTGAGCTTGACTTATTATGGTTTATAAAATGATCGTTCACCTTCAAGGGAGATAAGTAATCTTTTATACTTTCCAATTCTTTCATCTGCTCTTCGGTCAACACCTCTTTGCTTGTAGAGTATACATGCATTAATTGAACAGTATCTACAAACTTATCTGCAATTAACTTCAAGGAGGCTAGCATTGCTTTAGATTCAAGAGGCATAAGATCTGACGCAAAAGTTATTTGATTAATAGAAGAATACTTAGCGGTTGCAGGAATAGCTAGTATTGGCAGCTCTATTTCACTTATTACTTTGGTTGTATTACTCCCAATAAAAATTTCCTCTAAGGCCGTCATCCCCTTTGTTCCCATTATCACAAAATCAACTTCCCATTGGGATGAAATCTCTTGTACTGTAGAACTCAGTTCTCCCACACTAGATAGCATCTCGATAGTTAATTGGTCGTAGGAGGGTTTAGCCAAAATTTCTTCTTTAAGTTCACTCAAGCCTTTCTCAGAGTCCTCTTTAAGAATATCCATTATAGAAACTACCACATTAGACTTACTGTGTGGTACACTCACACAATTAAGAATTTTAACAGTTGCGTTACTTTCTAATGCTAAATCTAACGCAAAATACATGGCATTTTTTGCATTCGCTGAAAAATCTGACAGAACTAATATATTCATCGTTTTACTTTTTTTCGTCTTTTCTTACGTACAATTTAAATCCTTTCCCATGGATATTTATGATTTCAATATCCTCATCAGCCTTCAAATACTTTCTTAATTTGGTAATATACACATCCATACTTCTCGAATTAAAGTAGTTATCATCCCCCCAAATCAGCATTAAAGCAGCTTTTCGCTCAAGAGTCTTACCATTACTCATCGCCAACAGTTTCAGCAAATCATTTTCTTTAGAGGTTAATTTCTCCTCTTTCCCATCTTTAGATAGAACCCTACGTTCGGAATCAAAAACATAGCTTCCAATTTCAAATTCTGTCCTATCTTTTGACGTACTTCCATCATTAAACCTTCTCAATATTGCTTTGATTCTCATCAGCAATACATCCATGCTAAACGGCTTAGTGATATAATCATCAGCCCCAATGGTAAACCCTTCTAAAGCATCTTCTTTCATACTTTTAGCCGTCAAAAATACTATCGGTACTTCTGTATTGACTTCACGAATTTCTTTTGCTAAAGTAAATCCGTCTTTTACAGGCATCATCACGTCTAAAATACAAATATCAAATGATTGGTTTAGAAATTTTCTCAATCCTTTTTCACCGTCATTTGCTAAAGTTGTTTGGTAACCTTTAGAGTTTAAGTATTCACTGAGCAGAGTCCCTAAATTTTCATCATCCTCTACTAGCAGAATGTTTGCATTAATTTCTTTCATAATATTAATTCTTTGTTAAAGGTAAGAAAACTGTAAATCTACTACCTTGTCCTAATTTACTTGAAAATATCATCTTCCCACCATGCTTCTGCACAATTTCTTTCACGTAGTTTAGTCCCAAACCAAAACCTTTTACATTGTGAATATTGCCTGTTGGTACCCGATAAAACTTTTCAAATATCTTTTTCTGGTCAATTTTTGAAATTCCTATTCCATTATCTTCTACTGTTAAACCAATATTTGTGCCTTTTATTTCAGTAGACACATGAATTTCTGGTGTTTCCTTTGAATACTTTATCGCATTATCCAGTA
>CBFHLF010000169.1:0-4610 GCA_965656555.1 uncultured Acidiluteibacter sp.
ATAAAATTGGTTTTTATAACTGGCTTTTAGTCTTTCCAGAATTCATCTTCCCAAATACCACAAAAAGAAGTGTCGGTAAGCTGCTCTTCGAGATGTATTAATTGATCAGCTGTCGCTGTTTCCTGTAGTTCATTAAATAGTACCCGTTCTTCAAATCGTATATGCTTCTCTAAAAGCGATGCGAACTCATTTAGGTTATTATGGAGGTTTACTTCTACAAGTGCTGTTAATTCAGCATGCTCTTTTAGCGCTCTAGCTACTAGTGGGTGCTCATTGCCTAGAATAGGGAAGAGGTGACGCTCTTCTGCTTCAAAATGCGGTTTTAGGTAGTGTTCGTGGAACCATTTTATGTAATCTGCTATCCGCTCTGGAGCAACTGACTTGCTGATGCCTTTTTTGATTTTCCAGCTGAGCAATAATCCTTGATGATGTTCTCTGCTCAGCGGCTGTAATGCTTTGTTTCGCTTGATTGGAGTACGAGATGTCATGGGTTATTGAATTGGTGTTGAATTGTTTTCGCGAATGTAATTAATCTTATAATTAAACATTTCAGCCATTTTACCTGCTCGCCAAATGGCTTCATTGGCTTTCTCGCCTTCAAAGTTCTCTTTCACTGTTTTTTCAAAAATAGTCAGCCATTGCTTAAAGTGAGATGCATCCACGGGTAAGTTGGCATGAGGAGGAAATGGTCTGCCCTGGTAGGTATATTCATCCAATAAGATGGTTTGCCAAAATCGATACATCTTTTCTAGGTGTTCAGGCCAGTTATCGCCAATTCGTTCATTGAAAATAGGCCCCAGCTTTTCATCAGCTCTTATATTAGAATAGAACGTATCTACTAACAAACGAATATCTTGAATGGAAATAATGTCTTTAGTCATTTATCAAAGCGTTTTCAGTTATTCAAATTTAAGCTTTTCTATTCCATTCAATAGGAAATAGGCTCTTATAAGAAAGCATATATCCGTTCAAGATTTTCGTATAAACTTTTGCTTTGAAATTAATCTATTTACTAACTGCAGCACTCCCTCTATCAATCTAGTTTATTCAGGTTGGTCATTGCTATATAGAGACTATATATAAATATTGTAGATTATTATTTTATCAACTGTTTATTGGGATGTATTTCTTGAATTTGTTTTTTGATAGTGAATTCTTTTGATGTTCTTTTGTCTTGAAGCAAAATGAACCAAAAATTCAAGGCCATTCATTCTACTAAGTATTACCAATTAAAGCAGAGAAAAAATCAAATTTAATTAGTCACTCTTTTTCAACCCATAATGATTATTGAAGGCCTAACTTCTTAATTATCATTATATTTTGCTTTTACTAGTTTTCATTATTTGCAGAGAACTCTTTTAATTCTATGAATCGATAAAAGTCCAATAGTCATAAAACTATCCTAAATTCATGGGCACTTCCATGAGCAATAATTTAGCATTGCTATCCGCTTTTATATCGATTTGATCGGTATCCCAAATACCAAAACCATCTCTCCGTGCTAGCGCCTGTCCTTCAACGATAACATCTCCTTCCAATACAAAAATATACACACCATTGCCAGACTTTTTCAATTGATAGTCTGAAGTAATGCCTTTTTCAAAATTCCCCATATGGAACCATGCATCTTGATGAATCCAAACGCCGGCATCGTCTTTATTTGGCGATAGAATCTGGTAAAAGGAATTGTTTTTTTCAATATCTCGGATTGAAATCTGATCGTATCGCGGGGTTACATTTCGTTGATTTGGGAATAACCAAATCTGTAAAAACTTCACGTCTTTGTCTTTATTTCGGTTGTATTCGCTGTGAAAAACACCTGTTCCTGCACTCATTACTTGCACATCGCCTTGTTTAATAACAGTTTGGTTTCCCATATTGTCTTGGTGCTCCAAGTCACCTTCTAGCGGAATAGAAATAATTTCCATATTGTCATGTGGATGCTTTCCAAATCCATTTCCTGCTGTTACGCTATCATCGTTTAACACACGAAGCACGCCGAAATTCATGCGCTCAGGGTTGTGATAATTAGCAAAACTAAAACTATGGTGGCTATCTAACCACCCGTGGTTGGCATGTCCTCTCGTGCTCGCTTTATGTAATACAGTATTCATTGTTTTTTTCTCCTTATTTGGTAAATGATTAAATCCAACTTGGTCGATAAGTTTATCGTAAGTAGATGTTTTTGAGCTTTCCGTGTTCGCTAACAATGGAGATGCTCCAACAGCTGCAGCTGCTATTACTGACTTTTTTAAAAACTCTTTTCGATTCATCGTTGCATACGTTTAAATTGATTAATACAAATTTCAGCAGATACCACTTCTTACACCATATCAAAATACGATGTAAACTTATAGAAACCCGATATCTACTTTTTTTGTTTAAAGGCAGCCGGAGAAATTCCTGTGCAATTTTTGAAAAAGGAACTGAAGTGTGCTGGCTCTTTAAATCCCAATTCGTATCCGATTTCTTTGGTTGATAGGGCAGAAAAGTGCAAGAGTCTTTTGGCGGCTAACGTAATGCGCGATTGAATGTACTCTTTTGCAGTTTTTCCAATCAATGATTTTACGACACGATTTAAATGATCTGATGAAATATAAAGTGCTTCCGCATAATTACGGGTATTGTGCCATTCTTTATAATGAATCTCTACTAACTCCTTAAACGATTTTAGGACAGTATTCCCTTGAATTTGTGCGTCTTCTTTTGGCAGGGTACAAGTATTATTGCAATAAATTAAAATCAGTTTTAAGAAAGCTCCAATGGCGTGATTTTTAAATTCAGTGTTCGTCTGATGATAGGAATTAATTTCATCACAATAATTAAAAAGTTGAGCGATCGCTTCTTCATTTACTGCTAAAGGTGGCGTAATTCCATAATCATGAAACAAGTTCAAATCATTGATAAAGGAAAGGGGAATTCCATTTTCTAAGAGAAAATCAACTGAAAAAACAATGGAATAACCAACCGACACTTTTTCTTCAACGACTTGGTGTACTTGACCTGGACTGATAAAATATACCTGATGATCGCTGAGCGGGTAATCATTAAAATCAATTCGATGAATTCCTTTAGCACTTTTGATGATTAGGATGGTATAAAAGTCATGCCGATGTGGAGCATCTGTTTCACCATTTCGTTGGGCATAAATTTCCTCCATTTTAGAGATGCCAAATGTTAATTTTGGAGCTGCTCTATTTACTGTAGGATATGTTTTTATTTCTGCCAAAATGGTCGATGTAAGGTTACAGCAGCCAAATTAACTAAAACTGGCCGCGATTGGAAGTCATGTACTGGTACTAATTTTTAAGATTCACCGATACGCCTATCCCAACTTGAATATCAGGGGAATTGACCACCAAGAAATACTGTCTCAAATAGCACCAGTAAGAAAAATGTCCTGTTCCGTAAGTAAATACCGCACTGTGAGCGGAGGTTCTTCTGTAAAGTCATGTAAATGTGTAGCGGTTATGCAGCTCCAAAAATACTTATCTCTTTCGACTAATCGGATTAGCGTTAATTAGAAGACTTACTTAGACTTAACCAATAAATCTGTTAAAGCTGTAATCTTTCTAGATCCCTAGGAACGACTCCTACGGCAGTCGCCTACAATTAAGAAGAATTGATATCGTTGTGCCTTATTTTTGTTCAGCTAGCAGCTAACGGTTTGGCTATGAAACGTGTCCCGAAGGGCATTGCGTATAGGTTTTGTTGTGGTGCGTTTTTTTATTTTTTCGATTCCTTTTTAACTAAAACCTTTGAGAGAATGTTTACTAAATTGTAATTAGCAACTTTCCCGATGAACTACCATTTGCTATTTTGCGCATTGCTTTTGGGAGATCCTCTAGTGCAAAGGTTTTTTCTATCACAGGTTTTAATTTTCCTTCTTCCGCTAATTTACAGATAAACTGCAAGTCTGCTTGCTTGGCTTTCGCCAAAAAGTTGGTCATTTTTTTCCCTTCGGTGATAGATTTCCAAGGACCTAAGAAAACGACGCCCATTGAAAAGGCAGAGGACACATATGTTCCCTTATTTTTTAACACCCTGCTTAAGTCATTTATAGCGTGATTCCCAACAACATCAAAAATTAGGTCATACTGTTTTTGTCCCTTAGTAAAATCTTGAACCGTGTAATCAATGACTTCATCTGCTCCTTGTGCTAAAGCATTATCAACCTTCCTTGTACTGCAAACTGCAGTTACTTTTGCTCCAAGGGCTTTGGCGATTTGCATGGCAAAACCACCAACTCCTCCCGAAGCTCCATTAATTAAAACATCCTGGCCTGCCTTGATCTTGCCAATATCTCGAAGTCCTTGCAAGGCAGTAACAGCAGCCATGGGTAGGGCCGCCGTTTCTTCAAAAGTAAGGGTAGAAGGTTTTTTGGCAAATAGCTTTTCATCAGCTGCAACGTACTCTGCAAAACCTCCAAACCCTGTTCCGGAAAGATCGCCATACACTTCATCTCCTTTTTTCAGTTGAGTTACATTGCTTCCAACTCCTTCAACAATTCCAGCAATATCTGCTCCTAAAATTTGAAACTTTGGTTTGAATAATCCTCCTGCTAATCGCACCGGGAAAGGTTGGCCACTCAACATGTACGAATCGGCTCG
>CBFHLF010000170.1:0-4582 GCA_965656555.1 uncultured Acidiluteibacter sp.
TTTGCAACCCGGCTAAAAATGAGGGTGAAAATTAATAAAGTGGCTAAAGGTTGCAAAAAGGCCCAAACAAAGCCTAGGAACGTTTGAGCATAGCGTACTTTATAATCCCTCCATGCAAGGATGGCGATTAAATCTTTATACTGCCATAAATCCTTAAAAATAGAAGAAACACGTGTTCTTTGTCCTGAAGTTATTCTTAGTTCCATTAGGGCTGTTTGCGTTTAAGCGGATTCCACATTTTCTTTTTCATCTTATTGCTATTGTCTTCTGCATAATAGCCGTATCCATAGCCGTAGCCATAGCCGTATCCATAACCATATCCATAGCCGTATGCCAGTGGACCAGAGTTTTCTTTAACGGCATTGATAACAATACCAATCTTTTTAATTTTTCCACTTTCAAAGAGGTTATTAATGTTCTCTAAATAAGCTTTTTTGGTGTAGTTGTGACGCACAATATAAATAGAGGCATCAACATATCGATTAATAATCAATGCATCAGTAACCAAGCCTACCGGAGGAGTATCAATAACCACTACGTCATAAAGGTTCTTTAACTCATTTACCAACGCTATCATCCGCTCGCTTTCAATCAACTCAGCAGGGTTTGGTGGAATAGGACCAGAAGAAATTAAGTCCAAATTTTCGATTCTCGTTCGTTGTATACTCGTACTTAGATCAACTTTATTAATTAAATAGGTACTTAGTCCGACTTCGTTGGTCAACCCAAAGTCTTTAAATATTTTAGGCTTACGCATATCAGCACCTACTAAAATGGTTTTCTTCCCAGAAGCTGCGTATATGGCAGCCAAATTAATAGACGTAAAGGTTTTTCCTTCACCGGAGATAGAAGAGGTCACCATGACCACATGATTCTCTTTCCCCTCAACCATATAGTTAATGTTGGTACGTATACTTCGAAAGGACTCAGAAACCATTGACTTCAGATTATTGCTTACAATTATATTATTCTCTAACCCTTTTTTAAGCATTATGGATCCTAGAATAGGAATACGGGTTACATACTCCAAATCAGATCGGTCTACGATCTTATTATTTAAAAAATAGAGCAGCAAGATAAGTGCTATTGGAATCAAAAGGCCTACTATGGTATTTGTAGCATATACAGAAGAAGCATTAGGACCAACAAAACGCAACCTGTATTTAGTAGCATCTTCTAATACAGAGGCCTTTGAAATATTTGAAGCTTGCGCAATACCTGCTTCCGAGCGTTTATTCAACAAATAAATATAAAGATCATTAAGTAACTCATACCTTCTTTCTAAATCAAAACTCTTTTGACCAAAGGAAGAAGCCTCCATGGAGCGTTTTTTAATTTTTGACAATTGTTCTTGTGCTGAATTCTTTGCCAAGGCTGCCTCCTGCAAAGCTAAACGAACCCGGGTGTAAAGTGTATTTCTTAGAAGGTTAACATGATCTTCTGAATTGGAGACATATTTATTGACTTTAGTTGCAGCATTACCGGTCATTCTATCATTCAAAACAGCTTCTCTTAACTCTTTCACCAAATCGTGAACAATAGGATCTGTAATCTCAAAAAATTGAGGAGAAGGAATACCATAATCTATCGAGTCGGAATCTAAAAACTCCTTTAACAAATTGTAGTAGGACTCTTGTAAGTTGATAGTGGAGATTATTTTTTCTAGTTTGTAGACCTCTTCAAATTTAATCCCCTCTTTAATCGGTACATTTTTTTGAATTGCTGCATTATTGAATTGAACAATCTTTCGCTCTACATCTTTTAAACTGTCAGACACTTCTAATAGCTGCTCATCAACAAAAGCGATGGTATTCCGCGCAATGGCACTATTTATGTCCAATCCGCGATCAATATACACCTGCATCAATTGATTCAAAAAATCCATTTCTTTTGCCGGCGTTTGCCCCGAAGAGGAAAACAATAGAATGGTCGCCTCTTTGTTCTCCAGAGTCAAATAAAGCTTGGACTTCAATTTATTTGCTAAGTCGGTAGGGTTAATAATTTTAATTAAATATACCTCTGATTCATCCGGATTAAACTTTTTGAGGAGTACGTCTATTATAAATGGTTTATTTTGGAAAGTAAGTTCAGACAGAGGCCTGAATGATGTGTTTTCTAAGCCATTTCTAGTCCTTGAAACCCGGGCCTGTAAATCTTTTGTAATTTCAATAAAAAACGAACCTGCGAAGTCTTTATAGTTTTTTAATGTAATTTCAGACACTGGATACATCTCAGTAGTTCGAACATTTCCTACTTTATAATAAAAAACATGCCATTTCAATTCTCTAACCACCTCCTCCATGATTGGCAAAGATTTGATAATCCCAAACTCATTCATCATATTGGTTCCAGAAGAAACCAAATCTGTTCCCTTAATGAAATAATCTTGCCCCCAAGAGCTGTACTCATCTTTTACCAACAAACGAGAAGACACCGAATAAGTAGGTGCTTCATAACGCATTTTGTAAAACGAAATAGCCAAACTAACAACCAAGCCAATGACAACTAAATACCAATAGCGAAGTACATACAATAATAGAACCTGTGGGTCGATTTTAATTGAAGAAGAAGAATCGGGGAGTGATTCTGACATGAGTTTCTAGGATATCAAATTATCAAAAAACAAATAAACGAAATAAATTAGTTTCTTTGAAGTAAGATGCAAATCAATTATGAACGCTGAACTTCAACAAAAAAAGTCGATACAATTTATCATTATTTTAATAGGGAGTTATTTTTTAGGTTATCTCTTATACGAATACGCATTAATCCCATATAGCTCTGTAGATAGGCTAATTGTGCATTCCCTATTACAAATTAGCCACGACATCCTCAACTTGCTCCAATTTGAATCCTTTATTGATGTGAAGCATTCTGTGGTAGGGATTATAGGCTCAAGCGGTGTGAATGTGGGCTACGCATGCGACGGGCTTAGCTTATTTATGCTATACAGTATTTTTATAGTCGTATTCCCGGGAAAATTATGGATCAAGGCCGTGTTTGTCTGCGTGGGGAATTTACTAATTCATTTCCTAAACAGCGGGAGGATTGTTGCCTTATCCATTATTCACTTTACACAACCTGAACTATTACATTTCCACCACACTTACACCTTCACCTTTTTAATGTATGGAGTAATTTTTAGCATTTGGATGTATCGCGTACAATTGTATGTAAAAAGTAAACTATGAATAAATGGATAAAAGTGTTTGTGGTACTAACCATCTTATTTCTTTCGTATTGGAGGGAAATCATTTTCCTCCAGATCAATGCGACATTAAAAGCAGAACCCTGGAACTATGCGAATACACCAACTCCTGAATTCATTTTACAACTTACTGCCAGCGAATTGATTCGATTAAAGTGGGGGTTGACCATCATCTTTTCTTGCTTTATTAGCGGCTTAACCATTTGGTTGTGTAAACAATTAACCTCATTGACTTGGCTCAAAAGATTAATCATGGCAGTCTATGGAATCATCCTTTTAGGTATTCTAACTTTAGGGCTATCCTTATTTTTTTCAGCTGACACAGAACTTTTTTATGGTCCTCTACGTAAATTAATTGGGTTATTGCAAGGTCCAATCTTATTGCTTGTTCTTGGCATTATCACCTACACCGCTAACACATTGAGCAAATTGCAGAATCCCAAAATTTAATGTATTTTTGACAATTGATTAAATGAATCGACCATGAAAAAACAACTCTTTTTTCTTTTATCTGTTTTTACCCTAAATACTATCGCCCAAACAGGTCCCGGTGGTGTAGGAAACTCCACAGACAACATCGTATGGTTGGATGCTGCTCGGCTAGGTTTAACCAACAATACAGCAGTAAGCAGCTGGACGGACCTTTCTGGGAACAGCAATCATGCTATTCAAGCAACCGGATCTCAACAACCAACATATAAAACAGCACAAATTAATGGTTTGCCTGCTGTGGATTTTGATGGCACTGATGACTATTTGCAGTTCACCAATCACGTAACTGCATCTGCGGTTTCAGCATATACAGTTCATAAATCTCAATCTACAGCCATTAATGGGGTTTTGACGCTTGAGAAGCATATGGTATATTCATCTAACAATTTTATTGCGAACGCATATGATTCTCCACGTCAATATTATTCATTTAGTTTCAATCAGAATGATCCCACTATTTTTCAATTCCACACCAATAGCACTTTAACAGGAACGAATTTAAACTCTGTTCGATCAAATAGCGCTGGAACCGCATCTAAGAACTCAACTAGAACAGCTTTCTTGTCAAAACCTATTTCTGCTGTTGGTATTTTAGTTGATGGTTTATCCACACCTTTGCGTTTTCAAAATGGCGAAATATCTGAAATTATTCTGTTCAATAGAGAACTTGGTCTTGCAGAAAAAAGAATAGTAAATGCATATTTATCAGGAAAATATAGCATCCCATCCTTGGGAACCTTTTTCTCGTTTAATTCAACATTTGGTCGTGAAGTTTTTGGAATAGGCCGGGAATCAGATGGCACTAATACCACAGCACAGGGAACAGGAATTATTGAGATTTCTAATGCCACTTCTCTTAATAATGGTGATTATTTAATTATT
>CBFHLF010000171.1:0-4467 GCA_965656555.1 uncultured Acidiluteibacter sp.
ATTTTCTAGCATTAGTACCTTGTCACCAATTCCAATACCTAACGCTCCTCCACTGGCTCCTTCACCAATTATGATGCAAATCACAGGGACTTTTAACTGCATCATCTCAATTAAGTTTCTAGCAATTGCTTCTCCTTGGCCTCTCTCTTCTGCTTCTAACCCTGGGAAAGCTCCTGGAGTATCTATAAGTGTAATGATTGGTTTGTTAAACTTTTCTGCTAATCGCATTAAACGAAGAGCTTTACGGTACCCTTCAGGGTTTGCCATTCCAAAATTTCGGTACTGACGCATTTTCGTATTTACCCCTTTTTGTTGGCCGATGAACATATATGTTTTACCATCTAGATCTCCAAAACCACCAATCATGGCTTTATCATCCTTAACATTTCGATCACCGTGCAACTCAACAAAGTTGCCTTCAGTCATTGCTTCAATGTAACTTAAGGAATATGGTCTTTCAGGATGCCTTGACACTTGAACTCTTTGCCATGGTGTAAGTTTGCTGTATATTTCAGTTTGAACTTCCTTTAACTTCTTTTCTAAGGCCTTTGTTGTTTTAGATACATCGACTTTACTTTTTTCTTCAATTTGTTTTGCTTGTTCTATTTGTTCTACAAGCTCTTTTATTGGTTCTTCAAAATCTAAATATGTTGGCATACTTAAGGCTTAAAATTTTTGTAAAATTACAAATAATCTTTGGTCGATTATTTCTAATTGGGGTGCCAAAGTAATTAGAATATATTTGCAAAAAAATCATTTGAATGAACTTTTTTCCCAACGCTAAAATAAACTTAGGTCTTAATATTACTGAAAAACGCAGTGATGGTTTTCATTCCATTGAAAGTGTCTTTGTTCCGATTCCTTGGTCGGATGAGTTAGAAATTATGGAATCAGCTTCTTCTACACGATTTACCTCCACCGGTATTCCCATTCCTGGATCTGCAGACGACAACCTCTGTTTACAGGCGTATTACCTCTTGAAAACCAAGTATGACCTTCCGGAGGTTACTATTCATTTGAAAAAGAATATACCGATAGGTGCAGGTCTTGGTGGTGGATCTGCAGATGCCGCTTTTGTTTTGAAAGGGCTGAATTCACTCTTTTCATTAAATATTACAATAAGTGAATTGGAAGGTTTTGCCAGATTATTGGGTAGCGATTGTGCCTTTTTTATTCAAAATAAACCTGTTCTAGCGATAGAGAAGGGTGATGTTTTTAAAGAGATAGACCTAGATTTATCGGAGTATTACATTGTGTTGGTTTATCCAAATGAACATGTGAGCACACAAATGGCTTATGCAGGAGTTGTTCCGAAACAGCCTGATTATAATTTAACGGACCGTTTAAGCATGCCTGAGTCTGACTGGAAAGAATTTGTGCACAATGATTTCGAGCCCTCTATATTTGGACAGTTACCAAACTTAAAAACAATTAAGACCTCTCTTTATGAATATGGCGCATTTTACGCTGCAATGAGCGGAAGTGGTTCCACCATTTTTGGATTATTTAAATCGATTCCTCCAAAGGTGAAGTTTGATAATGCGGTTGTTTACACTTCTAAGCTTACTATTTAGGGGCTTTAGCTAAAAGGTATATGGCTAGTAAACCAAAAGTTATGTTTGGTATCCAAACAGCAAGTATCGGATTGAAGTTTCCGTTGGTAGCAAAGGTTTCTGAAACCTGCATGAATAAGATGTAAGTAAAACTGATGGCCAGCCCAAATCCGATATGAACGCCAATACCTCCCCGTACTTTCCTACTTGCAATGGATACACCTATAAGGGTTAGCACAAATGTGGCAAAAGGCGAAGCTAATCGACTGTACTTTTCCAATTCATAGTATACTGCTTTTGGAGATCCTCTAAATTTTTCGCGATCAATAGCTTCATTTAAAGCATAGTAGTCGAGAGATCCCACTGAGTTATCTCTTCTATTAAAATCTGCTGGGGTAATGTTTAAAACAGTGTCTTTAGATTTTCCTTCTATGATTCTTTCAGTAGTGCCATCAATATACCGCTCGTAATAATTTCTTGCTACCCAGTTGCTTTCTGTACTATCCCATTGAATATAATCGGATAACAATTTATATGTTAGTTGGCCGTCTTTTATCGTTTCTAAAGAAAATTTATACCCTATATTGGCCCAGGTATTATAACTCTCTAGGTAGGCATACGAACTGTCATCTAGCTGAATATGAATGTTTTTTTCTTCATTCCTAAATTTGTTTCTTATATATTGCTCTTCGAAATCAAGTCTAGCTTTATTAGCATCTGGTATTAAAAAGTTATTGAGGTAGAAGGATAGAAGGGCTAATATGCTTGCGGAAATAAAATAAGGAAGTAAAAACCGTTTAAAGCTAACACCACTCGCCAAAATGGAGATAATCTCTGTGTTGGATGCCATCTTGGACGTAAAAAAGATAACAGAAATAAACACGAACAAGTAGCTAAACAAGTTAGCGAAATAGGGTATGAAGTTGAGGTAATAATCAAAGACAATTGCTCTTAGCGGAGCCTCTCGTTCAATGAAGTCATCTAACTTTTCTGTAATATCAAAAACTACTGCAATTGAGATAATCAATGCAATGGAAAAGAAAAAAGTTCCTAAAAACTTTTTGATGATATATCGGTCTAAAATTCCCATTCTTAAAGTCTTCGCTGTACGCGTTCTACCATGTCGGTTTTCCATGCAGCAAAAGTTCCTGCAAGTATTTGTTTCCTAGCTTCTTTTACCAGCCAGAGGTAAAAGGCGAGGTTATGCAATGTAGCTATTTGTGCTCCAAGAATCTCCTTAGAGACAACCAAGTGTCTTACATATGCTTTGCTGTATGTCGTGTCCACATAGCTATCACCGTATTCATCAAGCGCACTATGATCGTTTTTCCACTTCTCATTGCGCATATTCATTATACCATTTTTAGTAAAAAGCATGCCATTGCGTGCATTTCTAGTAGGCATTACACAGTCGAACATGTCAATTCCTAAGGCAATGTTTTCTAAAATATTTGCAGGAGTGCCTACACCCATAAGGTAACGTGGTTTATCTTCAGGAAGTATTTCAGTTACAATTCCTGTCATCTCATACATTTCCTCTGCAGGCTCTCCAACGGATAGTCCACCAATAGCATTTGCTTCACGTTCAAAAGATGCAATAGTTTCTGCGGACTCTCTTCTTAAATCTTTATATGTACTACCTTGTACGATAGGCAGTAGTGTTTGATTATATCCATATTTTGGTTCGGTTGAATCAAATCGATCACAACAGCGTTTAAGCCATCTATGTGTCATGTGCATTGACCTTTTGGCATATCGATAATCACATGGGTAGGGTGTGCACTCATCAAATGCCATGATAAAGTCGGCTCCAATCGTACGCTGGATATCCATTACATTTTCAGGTGTGAAAAATAATTTACTACCGTCGATATGTGATTTAAATTTTACTCCTTCTTCGTTTATTTTTCTTCTCTGTGATAAGGAGTATACTTGATAACCTCCGCTATCGGTCAGAATTGGTCCATTCCAATTATTGAACTTATGCAATCCACCTGCGGTTTCAAGTACTTCTAATCCCGGGCGAAGGAAAAGGTGATAGGTGTTCCCTAAAATGATTTGAGCTTCAATGTCATCTTTCAACTCATGTTGATGCACAGCTTTTACACTCGCGGCTGTGCCTACAGGCATAAAAATAGGTGTTTCTATTGTGCCATGATCAGTAGTTATGCTACCTGCTCTAGCACTTGAGTTCTCATCTGTTTTTTCGAGTGTAAATTTCATCTATTCTATGCGCTGTAAAAAGTTCGCCAAAGATACCAAAAACCCGAGGAAAAGAATTTTACATTTGTAGGCCTAATAGCAAATAAAAAAATGTTTGACGCTACTTATTTTTTGATCTATATTATAGCTTACAGCTTTTTTGCGCTTTCATTTGTCTTGTTCTTACTTATTATCATTCTGCCATTAGGGTTTATAAAAAAAGATCTACAATCGCAGCAGGGTGAATCGGCTGAAAGAGGCGGAGTAAGTGTAATTATAGCCGCTAAGAATGAGTCTAAAAATTTACGGCATCATTTAACGAGTGTTTTAGAGCAGGATTATCCACTATATGAAGTAATTGTAGCAAGTGATCATAGCACAGACGATACCGCTGAAGTGATAAAGGAGTTTCAAAAGAAGTATTCGCATCTCCGTTTCTTAGATGTTCAAGACTGGCATAGTTCAGGAAAGAAATCAACCTTAACAAAGGCTATATTTTATGCAAAATATCCCATCTTATTGTTTACTGATGCTGATTGTTCTCCTCAGTCAAATCAATGGGTAGCAAAAATGGTAGCGCCCTTTAGTGATCAAATAGAGATTGTATTAGGCTATGGTGCCTACCATAAAAAAGCAGGTTGGTTGAATGCGCTTATTCGATATGATGCTGCTGAAATAGCTTTGTTGAGTTTTGGTTTTGCAAAGGCTAAAT
>CBFHLF010000172.1:0-4438 GCA_965656555.1 uncultured Acidiluteibacter sp.
GATGTTATACGCTTGATAACACAGCGCCGCATATTCTGCAGCATGTTGTTGCCAAAGAACTGCTCCTGTGCTATAGGCTGAGGGGTTGGTTTTAAGGGTCTCGGGAGCTGTTTGTTGTTCCTGTGGTTGATTGCATCCAACTGCCAACAATAATAAGGTAGGAATCAAAATAGTGGTGTTTAATTTCATGGTATGTTTATTTTTTCTCCTAGAAACTTAGGTTGAGTATTTAAAATATAGATATCTAATAAAACTTTTATTCGTGCAAATTGCTCGCGTAAGCGTGTGTTAAAACCATTTTGATAGCTCACGTCTTTGGCATTGTATCCAATGGCTTCTATGCCGTTTTTTCTAGCGATAAAAATAGCCCTTTCATTGTGGAATGGCTGCGAAATCACAGTAAATTTATCTTGACCAAACACTTTATGAGCTCTAATCATAGAATCGAAAGTTCTAAAACCTGCATAATCTAAGATGATTCGATCGGCAGGAATGCCTCTCTTCATGAGCTCATTTTTTATGGTAATGGGCTCATTATAATGCACAGTAGCATTGTCTCCACTTACCAGTATGTAAGAAATCTTGCTGCTGTAAAAGAGTTTTTCTGCAGCATCTATTCGATACGTAAAGTAATTGTTTTCAGCGCCACTTGATGAATACTTGCTCGTGCCCAAAAGAACACCCACCTTATTGGATGGAATATCGATAAGGTTCGTGTAGAGGTAATTTTTAGAATAGCTATCTACCACATAACTTGCAATGATTACGATGTATAGCGTAATTACATAAAGTGTTAGACTGAACCGCAAAATACGCATCACTTTATTTCACTTAGCTCTTTTTCTGCGGCCTTTATGGTGACCTCACTTTTTTGAATAGCTGTAGCAGTTTTTTCTAAGTCAGCAGCATTTTCTTTTTGCTTTAGTTCAGCATCAGCAATGGATTTTTTCCATCGTTCTATGTTTCGAACTAACCGCTCTTGATCTCGATTCAAGCTAGTTTGATGGCGGGTTAGTTTCAAATGCTGAGCCTTGGTTGTTTTTAACTTTTCAGAAGTGTTCTCTTTTGATAAATTGTACGCAAAGCTGCGAACGATGCGTTTTAAATCAGAGGAACTACTTGCGTCAATTGCTTTTCCATCTATCATTGCACCAACTATAATACGTGCGGTACTATCATTAATACTTTCAGCTCTGAAATAAATGGTTTGCTCACCTGCTCCTGAGATTGGCAATGTAGTGTTATAGGCTACAAGTTCTAATTTACTGCTCTTTACTTTACCGTTATATTCTTTCATGTAGGATTTCCAGCCCTTTTCTATGTCCGAAGTAGAAGTATTGTAAACGGGCGCCTCTATCGTTTTAGAAACTGCTCCAACTACATAATTGGACGAGGATACATCTACGCTTCTTTGGGCAAATAAAGCAGTTGAAAAAATTACTGTAAATGCGCTAATGAGTAATGTCTTCATGGTCGTTTGTTGAGTTTTGTTCTACAGAAGTGACGCCTCCTGAAATGATTAATTTCATAATGTCTGCTGATTTAGCATCAATAGGTTCTACAGCTTGTCTAGGCACAATAACTACCTCTCCAGAAACAGCATAAGAAAAAGGTAAATAAACCACTACTTTGTCACCATTTAGGCCAATCTCTAGCGTATCTTCTTTGGTTACAAACCCCATGCGCTGGATGAGAGGATTTTCTTGTATGGTCACCAATACTGGCTTGCTAAACTGTTTTTTGCTGCCTACAAATGCACTCATCAAATCCTTAATGGAGGTATAAATGAGTTTGATTAGCGGAGTTCGCATAATTAATCGCTCAAATGGACGTAGCAGTGCAGCAAAAAACGTGGAAAATAAATAACCAATCAAGGTGATAAAAACCAAAATAATAACAATCCCTAATCCAGGAATATCGATAGGTATCAGACTGTCAATGATAATAATAGATTCTATCACTACGTACAACGTAATCGCAATAGGCATTAAATACAAGAGTCCTTGCAGGAAATATTTAATAAGTGATTTAAACTTACCCTGCTTTTCAGGAACATTTTCCAACGATGAATTACTCATATAAGTTGCTGTTAACCGACTGTTCAGTTCGTTTTAAATAATCGTATTGCGATTTAAACCAAACAATTAGGGTGTTTTTTTCTTGTTCGGTTAGCTGTGCGTCAAAGTGAGTCAATTTATAGGACCAAAGCGGCATTTCTCCTTCTTCAACTTCCTCAAAGCATTCCTCTAATTTGTGGATTGCTTTTTTGTTACTATATGTTCCCCATTTGCTAAAGTTGAGGTGCTTTCTTCCCTCCTCTATATGATCAGCGAGCCACCACGAAACAGGCGCAATTTCACTGTAAAAAGGATATTTAGTTTGATACGAGTGACAATCGTAACATGTACTTTCAATAAGCAACTGTATCTCTTTCTTAGCTACGTGATGATTAAAAAAATCATCTGCTTCTTGATGATCAGGAATGGATTTATCAATTCTAAAAAATTGAAAAATCACTAAAATTAATACAATACTTAAACCTACTTTCTTTTTCATTTATTGCTTTTCTAATAAATCTGTCCATCCACCACCATTGGTACAATCTATTTCAAATTGTTTAAGGTAGTTGGTTGCTTCACCACTCCTATAACCACTTTTACAAACCAAGGTAATGGGCTGTGACATTTGTTTAAACTCTTCTATACGTTCAGGCACCTCATTTAGTGGAATATTGATACTTCCTTCTAAATGTCCTTGCTTAAACTCCTCAACTGTTCTAACATCTACAATTGTTTTCATCCTGTAAATTATTTAAGGCGTTTTGCCATTTTTAAATATTCTATTAAGTCAACCGGCACGTTATTTACTTTTTCCTCGTCCCTCAAATTTCCTAATCTTACAAATATCAGCTCTTCTTTTGGCAATATCACTATATACTGGCCTAATATTCCCCTTGCATAATGAATTTCTTCGCCACCAAATGTTGTTTGCCACCACTGGTAACCATAATAATTAACGATGTTTCCCTTTTTATCTTCTGTATTTACAGGCTTTTTGCTTGCCAGAATATAGAATGTTGGTATGAGTTGTTTGCCATTGAAGGAGCCATTTTGATGGTAAAGCTTCCCTATTTTGGCAAAGTCTCTTGCATTACTGTAAAAGCAACAAAACGCTTTTTCTCTTCCGTCTAACTTATCTAAATTCCAAAGAGCATTATGTTTTGAGCCAATTGGTTGCCAAATGCTTTCACTAAAATAGTCGCTCACTTTTTTACCTGTGGCTTCTTCAATAATAAAACTTAGCAATAGCGTATTACCGCCCTGATATGCCCATATTGCTCCCGGTGAATCTTCCAATGGTTTTTTGATGGTTAGCTCATATAAATCATTTCCATAGTATGCCTTAGCCATAAAGCCAAACGGGTCTCCATAGCTCTCGCCAAAGTCTATCCCTGAGGTCATTTGAAGTAAGTGTTTTATGGTAATGTTCTTTCTTTCATCAGTATTAAATTCAGATAAGTAATTGGCTACGGGTTCATCGGTGCTTTTGATGTAGCCATCTTGAATGGCCGCCCCAATTAATAAGCCGATAAATGATTTAGCTACTGAAAAAGTATTGCTTAAACTAGAATCCGTGTAATCTTCCCAATATTTTTCGAATAAAATTGTATCATTTTTGATAACTAAAAAAGCAACAGATTCATATTTCTGATGAATAGCTTCTTCTTCAGATGATAAAGAATTATATTGCTTTCTTCTAGAAGCTTCTACCCATTGGTAGGGTTGATCAGCAGCTTTTACTGTGCGATTATTGAAAATGGTATACTCATTAATTGATGGCCCTTTTCTTCCTTTCAGATACGTATTCCCGACAGCCTTAATCAAATGACCGTTACCGCTCATAAAAGCAAGTAAACAAGCTAAGCCGATTATGCCAATAAGTGCAAATATTGGATAGATTACCTTTTTCATAGCAAAGGCAATTTAAGCAAATTAAATAGTAGACAGAAAATTCTTAAGTCCTGTAATCACATTAACCTCTACCGGATCGATATTTTTAATATCAGCGATGTAGAATGAAATCCAGTCTTCCAAGTGTATGTGATAGATGTAGTTTTCCAATAGTGAATTACCTTTCGAATGAATTTCGATGATATTATCGGTGTACTTGCCGAAAATATTGTCTTTATTGTAATCCATTCTTTTCTGATTGCGAATATAATCGTTGTTATTCCTTAGTAAAACAACTACACGGTCGTCGTTTTTTTCCGTCCAACCAACAAGTTCATTGTGGTTCATTTCAGGAATGACATGGTGCCAACAAAGCATTTTTCCATTTTCATTAATTTGCTGTCTAAATCGTGTAGCCACTCCATTCATCAATGCATCAGCATAAATGATGGGGGTCTTATTGATTAATTTTTCAGCAATCGCTTTTG
>CBFHLF010000173.1:0-4405 GCA_965656555.1 uncultured Acidiluteibacter sp.
AGTAATGCCGCAACCCCTTCAAACACAAAACTTCGTAGTACAGGTAATATTGTAAAAGGACCTATTAATTATAACTTTCCACTAGCCTCTGGCGAAGTTGGATTTGTTGGGAATCCTTTTCATTCGATGGTAGATATGCAGTCAATTCTAAGCAACGCCACAAATTTAAGTCAATCTTTTGTGGTTTGGGATCCTAATTTGGGAGGCACACCTGTTGTTGGGCAGAGTGGTGGTCGAGGTGCGTTTGTAACTGTAAATGCGACCATAAACACTAGCAACAACAGCACCAGTGAGATGAATAAATACTTGCAACCCTATCAAGCTGCTTTTGTACTGGTTACGGGATCATCACCTTCTCTTACCTTTGAAGAAACTGATAAAGTTACGGATCAAGAGCAATTAAATGTATTTAGAAATACTTCACAAACTCAACACATAAATATGCTGTTATTTGACCAGCAATCTTATACCAACAACAACACTGCTGATGATGGGTTATCTATTTATTTTTCACCAGATGCATCAAATGAAGTTAATAGTTCCGACGCACCTAAGTTTTTAAATCTAGATGAAAACTTAGCCAGACAAGAAGGTGATCAACTCTTGAGTATTGAAAATAGAGCTCTACCTGGAGCTAATGAAGTCTTAAACTTACACTTATCTCAATACAGAACCACTAATTATGTGTTCGAAATTGAACTTGGTGATTTCCCAGATAATGAAGTATACCTCTACGATAACTATACCGATACTGAAGTCTTATTAAATCAAAATACCATCACATCTCATCCATTTACTGTAGATCAAACCATTGATGGTAGTGTAGATCAAAATAGATTTGATATTAGATTCCAACCCGTATCACTTTCGACCGACGATTTTATTACTGATCATATTTCAGTATATCCCAATCCAACTACCGGTGTCATTAATGTTGATCTTATTAATACATCACATGAATTAAAAGGATTAAGTCTGCATGATTTAAATGGCAGAATATTATACAAACAAGAATTTACTAATTCCGGAAACTCAAAGCATCAAATAAATATCAGCAATCTAAGTAAAGGGGTTTATTTACTTGAAATTAAGACCGAAAGAGAAAGATTTAGCACTAAAGTAATCGTTAACTAAGATTCACTAATCTAGGATATTCAACCAACTAACAAAACAAATATGAAACATCTATTAATATTATTAATGCTGAGTACTATAAGCACTCAACTCATAGCACAGGACAGTGGCCCAGGTGGCGTTGGCAATGATACTGATAATCGCTTCTGGTTTATTGCTGAAGATTTAGGTTTGCCCGATGGTACGCCAGTGTCTACTTGGAATAACTTGGGTGGAAATACGCTGGATGCTTTATCTTCAGGAGGTGACCCGATTTATAATGCAAGCTTTTCTAATGGATTTGCATCAGTACAATTTGCTGGGAACGATGGTTTTCAGATCGCAAACAACAGTGATTTAAATAATGGTGGTAGCCCCTGGTCTACGCGAACATTTAATGTCGTTGTTCAGACCGGTGCAGATACTTCTTCCCGTCAAGTCATCTACGAAGAAGGTGCCGGTGTAAGGGGTTTGAATATATATATATTTAATGGAAATTTGTACTATGGTGCATGGAACTTAAACGACGATGATGGAGGTGGTGCTGGCGATGCCGCGCCATGGGGATTCTCCTCGGTTCAAACACCAGTAACAGCAAACACCAGTTACATCATTTCTTATGTCTTTAGTGGAAACAATACATCAACGGGGACTGTAGAATGTTACTTGAACGGAAATTTAGTTGGAACGATAAGTGGTATTGGGCTCTTATATAATCATAATCAAGCAGCAATTGGAAATACAGGATCTGATGGAGATACTTATGCAGAAACTGGATCGACTGTAAGTGGAGATTTTCCATTCGATGGGGATATCGCCGAGTTTATTATGTATAATTTCAATCTGAATAACAGTGAGCGCATATCGGTTGAAAATTATTTATCTTCAAAATACGATATTGTATTATCCTCAAACGATATTTACAATCAGGATTTGACGATTAACGGTAACTACGACTTTAACCTAGTAAGTGTAAACCGACAGACTGCAAGCGATCAACATCAAGTTACGAATCAAGGGACAGGATTAGTTTCATTAAGTACAACTGCTACATTAAGCAATGGTGATTACTTTAGTATGGCTAGTGATTTGGATGATCAAACACCTTTAAACCCTATTACCTGTTCACCAAGTAACTTAGATGTGACAAGATTACAAGCCATCTGGAGAGTAGATAAGGTCGGTACGTTTACACCAGACGTTATTTTTGATCTTCTTAATATTACATCTAATGTTACGAATGTAAACGATATTAGTATTTTGATTGATGACAATGCTGGCTTCACCACGCCTACAGAATTAAACGCATCTTCAGTGAGTCCTACTCAGGCTACATTTTCTGGTTTGACCATTAATGATGGTGATTACGTTACATTTGAAATTGCTGTCGATCCAGCTTTTATTAATAGTCCGGCTGGTTTAGACTTAGAGCAAGAATTAAGATTTGCTTTTGAAGCAAATAACATCAATCAAGCTGATGGTTCCAATGTAAGCACTTGGACCAATGAAGGCCAGAATACACTAGACGCCAATACACAAACCAATTCCCCAAGCTTTTTGAGTGATGTTATCAATGGGCAAGATTTTATTCAATTTGACAGTGCAAGCAACGAAAGTTTTGAAATTGCCAACAATGCTGATATCAACTCCGGTGGAGAGCCGTGGGAAGAAAGAAGTTATTCCTTGGTTTTTCAAACCGGTACTGATGTCAGTACCAGACAAGTCATATACGAAGAAGGAGGTACAACCAGAGGGGTAGCTATTTATATTTTTAATAATGAAGTATACTTTGGAGCTTACAACCAAAGTAACGACGGAGCAGGTTCCCCTTGGAACTTTACATCTGTGTCAGCCCCGGTGACAACGAGCACCACTTACGTCATGACTAACATTTTTTCTGGTAATTCTTCATCAACAGGGACATTAGAAACCTATTTAAATGGACAATCGATTGGTACAACATCGGGTGTTGGATTTATTTACGACCATGGCGCTAACATAAGTATTGGTCAAAATGGTGACGGTAATATCTTAGAGTCTGGAAGTGTTGGTGCTGGAAGTTATTTTAACGGTCTACTTGGTGAATTCTTGTTTTACAATGTAGCTTTAGAGTCTAACCAAATCGATCTACTGAACAATTTTTTAATGGCCAAATACGGCGTCACCCCAACTGCTAACGACATCTTTACTTATGACACCAATGCTGAAGGTGATTTTGATTTTAATTTATTAGGCGTAAAACAATCCCTATTAACTGCTATTGCTGAGACAACTTACTCAACTGGCGTAATTCGTTTTTCAAATCCAACTACATTAGGATCTGGCGATGCCATTATAGCAGCTAGTGATTTAGAAGATCAAACAACTTTTGATACGACCTTATCTGATTGTTCATCAACATCAGCTGATGACCTGCGACTAGATGCAACCTGGAGAGTTGACATTCAAGGCACGCCAGGTAATATAGACATTGAATTGGATTATAACAGCTTGCAAATTACAGGCAACAACGATACCAATTTGGATTTAATTATTGACGATAATCCTAATTTTACAAGTCCAACGCGTATTTCTCCAACTGAATTTTGTTCAACTGCCAGTTATCAAAACATAAGTTTTGCCGATGGGGATTATTTTACCTTCGAGAGAACAGGAATAAACCCAGTTCTCTGGACTCCTGGCCTAAGCTGGGTAAATGGTTCGGGGCCATCAAACGAGCCGACTATGGATGACCAATTTAGAAAACTTGTTATTTCAGCTCCAAGTGCAGTTCTAAATCAAGATGCAGGATGTACGTGTTTAATAACTAATCCTGGATCTAACTTAGCAACAAATGGCTTTGAGTTAAATATAAAAAATAACATTACCAATGAAGGCAGTTTAATAGCAGAAGCTTTAAATTTTAATGGGATCTCGAATCAAACTATTAATGGAAATGGCTTCTCTGTAAGCGATATTATATTGGATAATTCAAATCAACTCACGTTAAATTTATATACAGATGAAATAGTTGATATTTCTAATCTTTTAGACATATCAAATGGTATTCTGAATACTAATGGCTCACTATTGCTTTCAAGCGACGCATCAGATACAGGACAAATTGATGAATTAAATGGTGCAAATGACATTTCTGGAGAAATTATCGTTGAACGGTTTATGCCTGCCCGTCGAGCCTTTAGACTAGTTTCTTCATCTGTTACAACTTCCTCTAGTATTCACGCTAATTGGCAAGAAGGCGCCTCAAGTTATACAGATGACCCTAATCCCGGTTTCGGTACTCATATTACTG
>CBFHLF010000174.1:0-4368 GCA_965656555.1 uncultured Acidiluteibacter sp.
CGATTGATTATAAAGTAATCAATCCGGTTTTATAAATAGTGAAGGCCCGATGCAATTGCATCGGGCCTTTTTTTGTGATGTGTTGAGGAACTTAGTCAACAATATTTAAGCATAAAATGGTTTTGTTTCAATCTTAAATATCCAGTATTTTTCATTTTAATTATCGATTACAGCGAGAGATTAAATAACAAATGCTTAATTTTCGACATTAAACTTTAACATTAATTCAACCTAGTGTTAAACTTTAATTTGTAAACTATTTATTTAAAACCAATTAAACTAATTATGATGAAAACTACATTTTCATTGATAAAAGATCGTGGGAAGGCTATTATGCTTTCCTTTCTGACTCTTTTTTCAATATCGGCTTCGGCCCAACTTTATCAAGTTACGACACCGTCGTCTTGTATTTCTGCAACAGGTGGTAATGCGTTAACTACAATTACTCAAGCTCCATCTCCCGCAGGTGATGCTACATTGACTTTCTATGCAGCAGGAGACCTTGACGGAGCAACTGAGAAATTTGAGTTGTTTGATGAGAACAATGTATCACTTGGTTTTTCTGCAACAACTCCTCAGTGTTCAGGGTTTGGCTCAGTAACTTTTAATATTCCTTTAGCTCAAGTTGCTTCTTGGGCAGCTGACGGAGTTATCTCGTTTGATGCTGATGCTGATGCCTCTGTAAATACAGGATTAGGTGGTGGATGTGTCGTTGGTGTATCTGACAACTGTGTTTATTATACGTTGTCTTATCCATCTGTGTCAGGTCCAAATAATGCTGCAGCGATATCTGTTGATAGTCCTGTAAATTATTGTCCTGGGAACCAAACAATCACTGCTTCAATTGGAAATGCAGGAAACAATCAAATTAACTCTGTAATGGTAAATTGGGAGTTAAATGGGGTTTTAAAGACGCCAGTTTCTTACACTTCCCTATTAGATACAGTAGGTGGTACAGGAAATTCTATTGCTTCGGTAACTTTAGGTACTGAAAATTTCTTAGCAGATTCATTGTACACAATTAGAGTTTGGACTTCTATGCCAAACGGTGTTGCTGATACATCTAATATTAATGATACTACTGTTTATAGCTCTAAAGCTTCATTAAGTGGTGTTTATACATTAAATGCAAATGCAGCTCCATCAGGAAGTAACTACGTATCTTTCGTAGACTTTGCAAATGCACTTTCCACTTTTGGGGTTTGCGGACCTATAACCTTAAATGTTGCTCCTGGCGCTTACTTTGAAAGTTTAAACTTGAGTAATATTGTAGGTACAAGTGCTACTAATACAATTACCATAGATGGTGGTGATTCGTCAGCGACGTTGTTATCACATGACGGAACAACTGATTTTGCTGCAGTATCTATTTCTGGAGCAGATTACGTTACAATCAAAAATATGTCAATTGACTATACTGGTTCTACAGGAGCAGCTGTGATTACTGCAAACGCAAATCATATCAGTATTGAGAGTACAATCTTGACAGTTGATACAACAACTACAACATCTTTATTGTATCCTGTTTCAATTTCATCTAGTACTACTTCTCACTCAACAGGATCTGTTTCTGATTACTTTAACTTATCAAACAGTATAGTAAAAGGTGGATATTACGGTATTAGAGTATACGGTTCTAATGGTAACGCTGTTAAAGGAGTTTCAGTAATGAATAATACCTTTACTCAACAGTACTACTACGGTCTTTATTTTTACTATTCTGACTCTATTGATGTAATTAACAACACAGTAGATATTACAGATCGTTCAAATGTAAATGCTGATGGAGCTTATGTATATTATACCAATAACTTTAATATCTCAGGGAATTCTATTCGAGCTTTAGATTACGGTATGTATATCTATGATTTCGGTAACTACTTCCCATCTACACGAAGAAATGTATTTGCGAATAATATGATTTATTCGGATAGTGATTATGGACTGTATACTTACTATGTAAATAGTATGGACATATTCCACAATACTATTGTATCTAATGGTTCTTCTACGCCTGCATTGCAGATATATAGTACCTCTTCTTATCCAATGTCAGGATACGATGTTCGTAACAATATTTTTTATTCCAATGGAAGTTTTGCATTGAGAACGAATGAGCCTGATACAATTTTCCAGACAATGGATTATAACAATTACTATACGTCAGGAAACGACTTGTTTAGCATTGATGGAGTTACGTATTCCAATATATCAGCATATACCACCGCGAATGCAACTTTCAATGCAAACTCTTTAGAGGGAGATCCACAGTTTTTGAATTACCCATTAGACCTTCACGTTTTAGGTGGTTTAGTTAATGATATGGGTGATAATACAGTGGGTATTACAGTTGATATTGATGGCGATGCTCGTCCTGCATCAGGTTCTACAGTTGTAGATATGGGTGCTGATGAATATACACCGCCTTCATGTACACCTCCAACAGCTGTAACATTTACTAACATTACTATTTCAACAGCTGATGTAACTTTTACAGGTGGAGTTGGTTCTACTTGGGAGTATGAAATTGGACCTGTAGGATTTGCACAAGGTACAGGAGTATTAGATACTGCTGCAACACCGACTGTTTCATTGACTGGTCTTGCTTCAGGAACTACTTATGATATCTACGTGAGAGAACTTTGTTCTCCTACTAGTGCGTCTCCAATAGTTGGACCTTACTCTGTAGGTACAGCGTTTTCTATTCCTTTAAATGAGGATTTTGAAACGTTTACAGTAGCTAATACAGGTACATCATTTACAAATGGATGGTCTAATTCAGGAACTACTACACCACAATGGCAAGTTGAGGATGCTTCTGGTGCAAATGAGAATTCAACTGCAACAGGACCATTCTTTGATGCGACGACTCCAACAACTGTTGGTGGTAAGTACATGTATTTGGAAACTTCAGGTGGATCTTTAGGTGATCAAAATGTATTGTCTAGTCCTGCTGTTTTTGTACCATCAAATGCAAATGCGTTGACATTAGAATTTGACTACCATATGTTTGGTGCTACAATGGGGGAATTATACGTAGTAGTTGATACCAATAATGTATCAGACACCGTTGTTACTCTTATAGGTCAACAACAATCTGTAGGTTCAGATGCGTTCATAACTTCAACAACTCCATTAACTGGATATGCTGGTAAATCTATTATTTTAAGATTCATTGGTGTTAGAGGTTCAAGTTATACTGGTGATATCTCTATTGATGAAGTGGCTTTATTTGAGCCATCTAATCAGGAGATCGGTATTACTGCAATGACTGCGCCTGTTACACAGTGTGGCTTAACTGCAACTGAAGCAGTGACTATTGATATCACTAATTTCGGTTTGACAGCAGCTACTGGCTTTACTGCAAACATGATTGTTGATGGTGGTGCTACAGTAACTGAAACGGTAACTGCATCTATTGCTCCTGCAGCAACTTTAAGTTATACGTTTACAGCTACAGCTAACTTATCAGCGGCAGGTTCTCATACTGTTGAAGCTTACGTTGTTTTAGCAGGCGATCCTGTTCAAACAAATGACAGTATCTTGAAAACTGTAACTAGCATACCATTAATTTCAACTTTCCCATATGCTGAAAGTTTTGAAAATAATAATGGTGGTTGGACTGCAAATGGTTCTACTTCTTTTGCTCATGGTGTACCTGCAGGATCTACTATTAATACTGCTTCTGATGGTACCCAGGCTTGGGTAACTAACTTGGCAGGATCTTACAATGCTAACGAGGCAGGTTGGATTCAATCACCTTGTTTGGATATGTCTTCAGTTGGAATTCCAATTTTGGAATTTGATGTTTGGTGGAATGCTGAAAACTCTTGGGATGGTGCTGTATTACAGTATTCTCTTGATGGTGGCGCTTCATGGACTAAATTAGGTGCGTTTGGTGACCCAGGAAACTGGTATACTGACAACTCTGTTAATGGCCTTTCTGGTTTAGAACCGTCTCAAGAAGGTTGGACAGGAGTTCCGGGTAGCGGTTCTTGGCTACCAGTAAGAAGAGTTGTTGATACTTTAGCAGGTCAGTCTTCTGTCCTATTTAGATTCGCTTTTGGATCTGATGGTTCAGTTCAGAGTGGTGATGGATTTGGTATGGATAATTTCAGACTATATGACTCTATTCAAACTAATATCCAAGTAGACTCTATGTTAACCTTATTGTCTGATTGTGGCTTGAATGCTAATGAAGATATTACAGTAAGCTTAACAAATGCAGGTTCTACTCCTTACATTAACACTCCGATTACCTACATAATTAATGGAGGTACGCCGGTAACGGAGACAATTACTGACACTATCTTAGGAGGTACTAGTTATGTTTATACGTTTAATACTCAGGCTAACTTTAGTGTGGCA
>CBFHLF010000175.1:0-4368 GCA_965656555.1 uncultured Acidiluteibacter sp.
TCCTTTACTTACTACCGATACGGTTTTTCCGTCTGGTTGTAAAACATCCAGTGGAATGGGGGATGACGTACAGTTGGTTGGTCCCGAAAAGTGGTTGTGTGAGTGTTGTGCAAACAATGTTACGCTTATCATAATCGATAAGCAGAGCGCTAATAGTTGTTTCATAATATTATTCGGTTATAAGTATTCCAGACGTTTTAAACCTGGTTTTAGTTGCCTTAAGGGCTCTAAATTACCGAATTATTATAATTTAACAGCTATTTATTTAATGCTTTTCTTTGAGGGTGTTTTTGATTTCAATTAACTCCTTTTGTAATTCCATTACGCTGTTTCCCAAATGGTCCCTACTAAGGTTTGGTTCGGGCATCTCTGCACTAATATAATTTACGAATTTCCACATTTCTACTACCTCGTTTACGTGTATTTCATAAGGCTTGTATTCTGGGTTAGTTGAGCAGAGCAGTAACGTCTGGTTTTTGTGCATTTGGTTGTATACCATTTTAAAAACAACTCCATCATCTTGTGTAACTACAATGTATGGATATCCATTTTTAATCAGTTCCCAGTTCTGAACAAATTCTCCAGTCACCCAAGATTTATCTGAAACTGGTGGCATGGAATCTCCGCTAATTTGAAAGGTTCTATATTTTCTGTTTTTTGTCAAAAAAGGTAACTGAAAAGTAGGAAGCACTTTAATGAAATCTGGGTCAGAAAAACCGGTCGTGTACCCAGCCTTTGCTTTTACTGGAACTAGTTCAATGTTTTCCTCATTTTCGTTGTTTACCGTGGTGGCTAAAACGCGTAGTTTACTTCCCGTAATATCAATATCAAATCCTTTTTCTAATTGGCTCATGTACATCTCTGATACTCGGTTTAAATCGAGCTTTAATAGCTTGTCGGTGCTTATTTTAAAGTATTCTGAAAAGGCGAGCAATGTTTCAAAATTTGGCTCTGATGTCCCTAATTCATAGCCACTTAAAGATGATCTTTTAATCTCTAACGCTTGTGCGATATCTTCTTGAGATCGTTTTCTTCTCTTTCTGAGTAATTTAATATTTGAACCAAAATACATGTGTTAAAAATTAAGCGTGGATAAATTATTTTGACTAAATTATTGACGAAAAATTGACGTTAATATTGTCAAAAGTACTAAAAATAATTAAATCAACAAATAAGATGCACATAGGAGAAAAAGACAGAAATATAGTGCACATGGATTTGGATTCTTTTTTTGTGTCGGTAGAAATTTTACAAAATAGTCAGCTCAAAGGAAAGCCACTTCTGATTGGAGGAAACAGTAATCGAGGGGTAGTGGCTTCCTGTAGTTATGAAGCGCGCAAGTATGGAATTCATTCGGCTATGCCAATGAAAATGGCAAGAAGGTTATGTCCGCATGCCATTATATTAGGAGGTGATTCCGAGCGGTACAGTTACTATTCTAAAATGGTGACTGAGGTAGTTGCAGAATCAGTCCCGATGTATGAAAAATCATCAATCGATGAATTTTATGTAGACCTTACTGGAGTGGATCGTTTTTTTGGAGCCTATCAATTAGCCACTGAATTGCGACAGCGAATTACCCGAGAAACTGGGCTGCCCATTTCGTTTGGTTTTTCCATTAATAAAACGGTATCTAAAGTGGCCACGAATGAATCAAAACCAAACGGTCAATTACAAGTCTTTAGAGGAACTGAAAAAGGGTTTTTATCGCCGCTTACGGTGAATAAAATACCTCAAGTAGGCGCTAAAACGTATCATTTATTACGCAATATGGGCGTAGAGAAAGTATTGACATTGCAGCAAATGCCTGTAGAGTTATTGGAGAATGTATTGGGCAAAAGTGGCCATTCTATATGGATGAAGGCGCAAGGGATAGATTATACGCCTGTAATTCCGTATTCGGAACGTAAATCGATTTCTGCTGAGCGAACCTTTACAACTGACACAACCGATATGGCTTTGCTAAACAGTACCCTCATTGCGATGACGGAAAAATTAGCCTATAAATTACGAACGAAGGAGAAGCTCACAGCCTGTGTAACGGTAAAGGTGCGCTACTCAGATTTTGACACACAAACCACACAAAAAGCGATTCCTTATACCGCAAATGATGATGAGTTGATAAAAATCGTGAAGGAGTTGTTTTTGAAGCTATATCAGCGGAGAGTACTGTTGCGATTGGTAGGCGTACGGTTTAGCCATTTGGTAAATGGAGGGTATCAGATTAATTTATTTTCAGATACTTCGGAGCAAATCAATTTGTATCAAGCTATCGATCGGATGAAAAAGCGCTTTGGCGATGGCTCTTTAACGAGGGCTGTTGCATTAGGGATAAAGCAGTATGATGTACCGAGTTTTAAAGGGTGAGAGATGCTATTAAACAACCACACTTACTTCAGTTTTAAATACGGAATACTTTCACCGACAAAGTTGGTGGAGCTTTCTGCTGCTTTGGGTTATCAGCAAGTAGTGGTTACGGATATTAATAATACCTCGGCGTGTTTAGAAGTAGTTCGATTAGCTAACAAGGCTGGAATAAAACCAGTCGTTGGAATTGATTTTAGGAACGGAGTAAACCAGCAATTTGTCGGATTAGCCAAGAATAATGACGGCTTTTTGGCTTTAAATCGGTTGTTGAGTCAGCACCTTCATTTGCAACAATCATTTAATCGGCGTGCACCAAAAATGGAAGAGGTAGTTATTGTTTATCCACTTGCTGTGGTAGACTACGACTGGGAGCTCTCAGATCATGAGTGGATTGGTATAAAAATATCCGATCTAACTCGCCTGCCTTTTTCCAAATGGAAAAATAGACGAGACAAAATGGTCATTCTACAAACCGCCACCTTTCAGAATAAGCGTGATTTTAATGCGCATCGGTTGTTGAGAGCTATTGATAACAATAAGTTATTGAGTCAACTGCCAAAAGATGAGGAAGGGAGTCAAGAGCAGATTTTTCTACCGAAAGAGGAATTGTTGCATGCATTTGAAGGTTTTTCTGAAATTATAGCGAATACCCAAAAAGTAGTGGACGCCTGTCGCATTCACTTCAACTATAAAGGCTCTAATAAGAGCAACACCATTCATGAAAATAAGCAACTGTTTGGGAGTTCGGCGGAAGCAGATGCAGCATTGCTGCGAAAGTTGTGCTACGAAAATTTGCCACAGCGCTACGAAAATGCATCTCAAGAAGTGTATGATCGAATAGAAAAAGAGCTGAAAGTGATTTGTGAGCAGCGCTTTGCAACCTACTTTTTAATCAATTGGGATATGCTTCGTTATGCTCGAGAGAAAGGATATTTTTATGTAGGACGAGGGAGTGGGGCTAACAGTATAGTCGCCTATTGTTTATTGATTACCGATGTAGACCCTATTGAACTGGATTTATATTTTGAGCGATTCATTAATCCATATCGAGAGAATCCACCTGATTTTGATATCGACTTTTCATGGAAAGATCGGAATGATGTGACGCGGTATCTGTTTGAAAAATATGGATTGGAGCATACTGCTTTAGTTGCTACTTATTCTACTTTTCAGCAGCGAGCAGTTATTCGAGAATTGGGAAAAGTCTTTGGACTACCCAAAAATGAAATTGATCGGTTTGCCGAAGAACCACCAACCTCGACCAAGTTAGATGATATTCAGCGATTAATTTATCGGTATGCTAATTACCTTCACGGATTTCCATCGCACTTAAGTGTGCATGCAGGCGGTATTTTAATTGCAGAGCGACCGATACATTATTTCTCTGCCACATCATTGCCGCCCAAAGGTTTTCCGATTACCCATTACTCCATGCTAGAAGCCGAGGATGCCGGATTATATAAGTTTGATGTGCTTAGTCAGCGTGGACTTGGACATATTAGAGATGCAGCAGAAATGATTGAAAAGCGACACAGGGTTTCATTGGATATTCATGATTTAAAGCGCTTTAAGCAAGATGAGAAAGTAAAGGCGCTCATGCGAGAAGGACACACGATGGGTTGTTTTTATGTAGAATCGCCAGCTATGCGAATGCTACTTCGAAAGCTGCGGGTAGATCACTATTTGGGTTTGGTAGCCGCAAGTTCTATTATTCGGCCTGGTGTAGCTAAGTCGGGCATGATGCGGGAGTATATTTTGCGGTTCAATAATATGCCACGAGAAAAACCTACGCACCCTGTTTTGGAAGAGTTAATGAAGGAAACTTTTGGCGTAATGGTGTACCAAGAAGATGTGATCAAAGTAGCGCATCAGTTTGCTGGTTTGACGCTTGGAGAAGCCGATATGTTGCGGAGAGGAATGTCAGGAAAGTTTCGCTCACGTGCGGAATTTCAAAAAGTAAAGGATCAGTTTTATGCTAATTGTGCAGTAAAAGGATATCCT
>CBFHLF010000176.1:0-4339 GCA_965656555.1 uncultured Acidiluteibacter sp.
TTCCTTTGCCTTGATTTTAAAAGTGTAAAAAATGGTGTTTTGAGCACCACCATCGTTGAATAAGTAAGCCGCATGTGAAACCTCAAATTGCTCTTTTTTGTCTGCAATAATTCCGTCAAAGACTTGGTCTGCCTTCACACTTTGTATCTTTTTAGTGTTTTGAATTGTGTTGAAATCCATATCAGCGTCATTAGAAGTTCCTCTAAATCCATCTTTTATTTCATTTGCATTCCCAATCATTAAGCTACCTTCAAATAAGGCAGAATTGTAATTATTATATAATAGGCCAATTCCTTGTGCCGTAGCAACTTCATGGAATCCAATTCTGCCATTGCTACTTAGCGTTGTGGATAAGGTGTTATTTGAAACATTTACATAGTTTAAGTTTACGGTAGTATTAAACCAAAATAAACGTTCGTAACCATTGTTCTTCACTTGAACCTCAATGGGGACTTGCTCATTAAATACCAAAGGATTTCGGACAATTGCTGTAAAAGAAACTTCACCATTGGTTTTATCTTCTAAGGTGTTTAATGCTCCAAGCTCAAAATCATCATTCAAGAAAATAAGGCTATTTGAGGGAGATGACATTTTAGCTTTCAAGCCGGTTGCAGGAGCAAGGTAGTTCTTGAATCTACAAAAGAATCGTAAAGTATCTCCCGCAACAAAAACAGAGTCATTTCCATCAATGATGTCGATTAATTCTACTCTAATCCCTGGTTTCAAGGGCTCACTAACCGATCGAAACATATTTAGTCTTCCTCCACCAATCTTATCACGGTATTGATTCATTTGCAGGGGCAAAATATCGTCGGCAGTATTTCTAAGTTGTTCTGCTATCTGCAGCGGTTCAAAATTGGGGTATTTTGATTTTACGAGTGCAGCAGCACCTGCTACTAGCGGACTTGCCATACTGGTTCCACCATTGTAATTGTAGATATTATTATTGCCGGTGGTCCACATTCCCTGACCGATAGCCATAATATCCACATGATATCCATAGTTAGAATTGTCTCTCACGATGTCCATACTGTCGGTCATTCCTACTGCTAGCGCATTGGCGTATGCAGCAGGATAAAATGGTGCATCTCTACCATCGTTTCCAACTGCTGCAACTACTAAGCTGCCCTTGGCTGTAGCGTAATTTATAATGTCATTTCCGAGCTCTCCGTAAGTGTAGCTTCCCCAAGAACAGTTGATAATGTCAGCACCTTGATCTGCAGCATAAATAATTCCATCATAAGCTCCAATTAGCCATCCACCTAGATCAGTGTCTATTTTTATTGGAAGAAATTTACAATTGAATCCTGTCCCTGCAATTCCTTTACCATTATCTGTTTTTGCAGCAGAGAGTCCTGCTACATTGTTACCATGATTACTACTAAAAGTTGATGGATCATTATCATTATCGCCGGTATCCCATCCCCTGTAGTTATCTATATAACCGTCATTATCATCGTCAATACCATTTATTGGGTCTGCATAGTTGTAGGCTACATTTGGTTCTAGGTCTTCATGATCGATATCAATGCCGGTATCCGTAATGGCAATTACAATTGAAGAGTCTCCTTTTTCAATCTCCCAAGCTTGAAATGCCTTGATTATGGAAAGTTGATATTGTCGAGATAGGTAAGTGTCTGAGGGGGCATAGCAAAGCTGAGGGATCACTAATTGCTCTGCGTACAAGATATTTTTTTGTCCTTTGAGTTGACGCAATAATTTCTGCGAAGCGTTTTTGTCATCCACACTAAAACCAAATATCGTCGACAAGTCAATTATTTCTCCACTGTTTTTATTGGTTGTTCGTTTAGTCGGAAATAGTTGGGTGATTGGATTAGAAAGTTGATTTTCTAGCGTTTTTAAATTTGGTGAACTAAAACTACCGTCTTTATTCACTTGACCGTCTTTCACCTTAAAAATGATGATATTTTCCTTCTTACCGAATGATGCAATTTGTCCATGAGCAAAAAGCATTAAGCAGGACAGCAGCAATGGGAAGAGCAGTCTAATCATTGGATATGATGATTTTTTCATTTATAAAGGTGTTCTTGGCCCTAATTTGCAAGAAATATAGGCCACTTGTTAAATTAGACGTATTTAAAGTCAATTTGTTGTTTGCAGGATTAGAATAAGAATATATGGATTGGCCTAAATGATTGATTAGGTTGATTTCAATGCCTTTTTTTGGTAGATTTTCAATACATAATTGACTGCTTGCTGGGTTTGGATATATTTTTAAATCATCAAAGTTTTTCAGGCTAATGGATGTTGCTGAGTAATAGATAGTATCGGAGTTTGTCCCACATCCAGTGTTCGCATTTATTCTTCTTGTCCAGTAGTTCCCATCTTGATTAGCAACATAGAAGGAGTCAATCACTCCATTAATTTTAAACCCATCTTTAAACCAATTGTAAAAGCCAACTTGTGGCGTATACAATGTGTCATAATTTTGAAAAAGAAATGGTTTGGAAGGGGTAGGATTAAATATAAGAGAAAGGGTGTCGGTCAAAGCCTTACAGCCTTGTGTATTCTCAACCTGCGCAAAGAAGTCTCCATTATTTTTTGCATAGGTAAAACTCGCACTATCTCCATTACTCCAGCTGTAGTCTGCATAATTGGATGGAAATGGAATTAACAGCACTGAATCTCCTTGACAGAGGTTTTGCAGCGTAATGGAGTTGATGGTTGGTTTTTGTATCGAATTCGCAAGTGCCTCATAGCCGTCTATTTTTCCAAAGCCATAACTAAAGTTAGGTACTATACCAGTATTATTGTCAGCTCGAGCTTGATTGATAATAGCTTGACTGATTTCCAAATAAGATGCATTTGGGCACTTTTCAAGATATAGTGCAGCTATTCCCGCCACTACAGGGCTAGCCATAGACGTTCCTCCATTTCTCATATGCATTGAATCTGCACTAATTTTTGCTGGGTCGTTTATAATACTTTGCTGTATAGTTGCGAGTCGGCCTGCAGCCAAGGTGTAGTCTCCAGAAGCTGCGATGTCAGGTTTTACTATTCCTAATCGGGTGGGGCCTAAGCTAGAATTAGGTGATATCTCCCCCGGGGTTCCAGGCATTACTTGAATGACATTGTCGACAGATCGATACTTTTTTCTATTTTGGTAATTTCCTACACTGATTACACTTGGCAAACAAGTGAAGCTACTTACCATCGTGGAAAGGCTGTCAGGTCGTTTGTAGTTAGAAATGTCAGGAAATTGATTTACGGTAGGTAGGTTGCTGCTAACCATTTCTGAATAGGGCATCAGAGAGTTGCTCGACCATACATCAAAATGGCCTGAACCTGTAGTCTCTAATCGAAAGTGGTAATCAGAAGAGTCAGGTCGATTCATGTATACTTCTAGCATATAAGTTCCATTTACTTCTTCCGCATACGTTCTAATTTCTGTAATTACATTTCCATTATGTGGGCTGTAAATCGTGTCATATTGGTAGTTATTTATTGAGCTATGTATGGTTTTAAAGTCAGTTCTACCTCTAAATTTATAATTAGGATTTACCTGATCTGCCCCAAAAGCAAACTCAACTTGATTGAAATCAGAAGTGTCTGCATACAATCGGTAATAAACAAATGGATTGAAAATGTTAGGTCTTGTTTTGAACCAAGTGAAGTTGGTGTCCGTAGTAACTTGATAGCCCAAATGAAATTTTTGATTTCCAGCGTTGCCATTTGCAGCCACAAATACCCTTCCGTTTTTAGCTTTTATGGATTGGTCGATTAGCTGAGCTGCTACATCTTTACCATCATGTGATCCTACATAGGTTCCGAGGCTCGCATTGATGACGCAAGGCATCCCTAGACTATCAGCTATGTTATAAATGTAATCAGTGGCATCGGCGATATTCGCTAAAAATTGGGATGAGCCAAAATTACTTGAAACGACTACCATGTTGGCGTCAGGAGCTACACCTTTGAAATTTCCTGTGGCTAATCCAGTTGAGGTTGCTGAACCTGAAACCATAGAGCCATGCCCAAATTGATTTGCAGGGTCGTCGTGATTAGCGTTATTTGAGTTAATGGCTGTGCTGTCCCACTCTTGGCCGTATCCATAAGGCATAGGGCTATTGCTTCCTGAAGGTTTATTTTGATCCCATATGGCGAGTACTTTCGTTCTGCCTAGGCTATCTTTAAAATCAGGGTGATTGTAATCAATTCCGCTGTCAATGATGCCGACAAGTACCCCTTTACCCGTGTATGGTTGTATAAATGGTGCATCTCCTTGATGAATGCCAATAACACGATTATTTACTAGCATGGTGTCCGATAATAAATGCGGCTGATCAATGTTGAAATCAATGCGTTTTACAGTAGGAGA
>CBFHLF010000177.1:0-4325 GCA_965656555.1 uncultured Acidiluteibacter sp.
TATTTATCTCCCGAACAAGCATTAGAAGCCAGAGGTGGCAGAACAGCTAATGTACTTCTAGAAGATATTTTAAGGTCGCAATTAGAAAAAATAAACAGCATAGAATACAAAGGCAAAGAATTTTCGTTCTCCGAAAATAATATAAGCACTGCCATTTTATCCTTGCGAGACTTGCCCATACAAGATGGGTTTGTGGCTGCCAACAAAGCGCTTTATGAACTGATTACTTTAGGCAGAAGTTTTGAGCAAAATGTATTGGGTGATAAAAAAAGCTTTTCTTTTAACTTTATTGATTGGAAAAATCCCACCAACAATATTTTTCATGTAACTGAAGAATATAGTGTGGCAAGAACCAATAGCAACGACCATTACCGGCCTGATATCGTCCTATTTGTGAATGGTATTCCATTAGTGGTGATTGAATGTAAAAGTTCTAGAATTAAAGACCCGATCAGCAAAGCGATTGAGCAGCATTTAAGAAATCAGCAAGAAGATGGCATTCGCACTTTGTATCAATACAGCAGCTTAGTAATGGGCTTGGCTACCAACGATGCTAAATATGGAACGACAGCAACACCTAAAGAGTTTTGGAGCTTTTGGAAGGAGTTATTCAAAACCAAAACAGATGAAACAGAATGGAGAGAAGAACTAAATACATTAAAAAATGACCCACTGCCCAATACCGAAAAAGCAGCACTTTTTGAGCAACGCTATAAAAATGTATGGAGTTACTTTAAAAATTTAGAGCAAGAAACACAGCAAATTACTGAGCAAGATAAACTACTATTTAGTCTTTGTGAGCCGAATCGCTTACTTGATTTGTTCATCAACTTTGTACTTTATGATGAAGGAGTAAAAAAAATTACTCGATATCAGCAATTTTTTGCCGTTAGAAACACCCTAAACAAAGTAGCCAAAATAGATGTGAATGGCAGCCGAAAAGGCGGCGTAATATGGCATACACAAGGAAGCGGAAAGTCATTAACGATGGTGATGTTAGCACAATTAATTGCAACACATCCAGACATTAAGAATCCAAAAATTGTATTGGTTACAGACCGGATTGATTTAGATGATCAAATCACGGAAACATTCAAAAAATGCCAAATTGAAGTCCAAAATGCAGAAAAAGGTGCATCGACTGAGATTGTAAAACAATTAAATGGAGAACAGTTATCGGATAAGGAACTGGAACGATTAAAAGGTGACAAATCATTGCTAGCATTATTGGCAAACAACAATGAAGCGGTCATTACGACCATCATTCATAAGTTTGAAGCTGCGGTAAACAAAGTCAAAAAAGGATTTGACTCTCCAGATATTTTCATCTTGGTAGATGAAGGACACCGAAGTCAATACGGCACGTTTAATATAAAAATGCAGAAAGCGTTTCCAAATGGCTGTTTTATCGCATTTACAGGAACCCCATTAATGAAAAAGGAGAAAAGCACCGCCAACCGCTTTGGCGGATTGATTGATGTGTATTCTATAACGGATGCTGTAGATGATGGAGCAGTAGTTCCTTTACTTTATGAAGGGCGCCACAACTTAATTGAAGTAAATGAGAAACCACTAGATAATTATTTTGACAGAATATCAGAACCCCTTACTCCTTATGGAAAGGCATCGTTAAAACGAAAATTTAGCTCTACAAATCAGCTAAACAAAGCAGATCAGGTTATTTATGCAAGAGCTTGGGATATCTCCGAACATTTTGAGCAGAATGTACAAGGATTACTTTTTGGCACTTTAAAAGCTAAAGCGCAATTGGTAGCTCCTAATAAAACAACAGCACTACGTTACCGCCAATACATTAAAGAAATTGGCAAAGTAGATTGTGAAGTATTGATGTCTGCTCCTGATGTTAGAGAAAACCACGAAGATGCATTTGAAGAAAGTGAGGATGTAATCCTGAAGTTTTGGAAAAGTATGTTGGATAAATACGGGACTTCAGAAAAGTATGAAAAGGCACTCATTAATGGATTTAAAAAACAAGATTCTCCTGAAATTATCATTGTTATTGATAAGCTATTAACAGGTTTTGATGCACCGAATAATTATGTACTTTATTTAACACGTCCATTAAAAGAACATACGCTACTGCAAGCTATTGCAAGAGTAAATCGATTGGCACCCGGCAAGGAACATGGTCTAATTATAGATTATTATGGAAACCTTGAAAACTTAGATGCAGCCTTAGAAACCTATTCGGGAGCTGATGATTACGATGACAATGATTTGGCAGGCACGCTGACAAATATTGGAGAAGAAATAAAAAAGCTTCCACAAGTCCATTCTGAAGTTTGGGATATATTCAAAACGATTAAAAACAAATATGATATCGCTGCATACGAAGAGCTACTGAATGATGAAGCTATTCGTCACAGCTTTTATGAAAAAGTTTCAGCCTTTGCACGATTACTAAAGTTGGCCTTATCTAGTATTGAATTTATTACCAATACTCCTGAAAAGCTAGTGGCAAAATATAAAAAAGATGCAAAATTCTTTTTAGAATTAAGAGTTTCGGTAAAGCGTCGGTATTTTGATGATTTGGAGTACAAGGAATTTGAGCCTCAAGTGCAAAAACTAATAGACAAACACATCACAACGGAAGGAGATGTGTTAAGAATTACAGAACTAGTCAATATTTTTGATAAAGAAAAAAGAGAACTTGAAGTTGAAAAACTAACAAGTAAAGCCGCTAAAGCAGATCACATTACAAGCAGAACAATAAAGGCGATAAATGTAAAAATGGATGAAGATCCTGTTTTTTACCGAAAGCTTTCTAGATTAATTCGTGATGCAATAGATGATTATCACCAACATCGAATTTCTGAGGTAGAATATCTAAATAGAGCAAAATCAGGCGAAGAACAATTCCTAAACGGAAGACAAGAGAATGTACCTAAAAACTTAGAAGGAAACGACACTGGTATAGCCATCTACAATTTAACGAACGAAATTTTCAAAGAAACGATACAACCATTTGAAGGAATTGAAAATAGTAATGCATTCATTGCAGAAGGTATCGACACAGTTATTAAATCCATAGTTTTTGAAAATGGAAAACCAATTATTGATTGGGTCAACAAATCAGATATTGAAGGAGCTATTCGTATAGAAATTGATGAGTATTTCTATGATTTAAAATCACAAAGAGGAATCGACCCACCATTAGACCTAATAGACGCCTTGGTAGATGATGTTTTAAAAGTAGCAAAACTAAAATATGTCTAGTAAAACAATGACAGAGAGCTTTTTATTTGGTTCTAAAAAAATAGAATACGAATTGGATTTTCAAGAGCGAAGAACGCTTGGCATTCGCGTATACCCGAGTTGCAAGGTAAAAGTTATTGCTCCTCTAGAAACAACTGAAGAAGCACTAAAAGAGAAGTTAAAAAAGAAAGCACCTTGGATTTTAAAACAACAGTCCGAGTTTCTTTCATTTCATCCTTTAACTCCACCTCGTAAATTTGTAAATGGTGAAACCCATTTGTATTTAGGGCGACAATACAAATTAAGAATAGAAGAAAGTAAAATAAATGAAGTGGAGTTAGTAAGAGGAAAGTTAACTATGAAAGTTAATAACCATATTGAACCTTCTTCACTATTGGAAAACTGGTACAGAGAAAAAGCAAAAAGCCATTTTAGAATTATTTTAGACCAAACGATACCGCTTTTCTCTAAACACAGCATACAAAATCCTGAGCTTGAAATACGCAATATGCCAACCCGTTGGGGAAGTTGCACCATCTCAGGCAAGGTTATCTTAAATCCTGAATTAATCAAAGCACCTAAAGGATGTATTGAATATGTTATTACACATGAACTTTGCCATTTAGTCCATCACAATCACACTTCAGCATTTTATCAATTACAAGACAGTATTATGCCAGATTGGAAAAAATGGAAGGAGAGATTAGAATTATTATTGACTTAACTCATTAAGCAAAAAACTCCCAAACAAAAAAAACTCCCTTAACTTTCGTCAAGGGAGCTTTCCATCAAACAACTTTATTCACCTATTTATTCAATTCGATAACTTTCTGATTCAATTAATCCCACATTAATGGCATACAAGGTCAGTTCAGAAACGGAATTGATGCCCAATTTTCTTAAAATATTTTTCCGGTGAGTATGCACCGTATGCGGACTTAAATGCAATTGTTCCGCCACTGCTTTATTGGTCATCCCTTTTGCAATCAGTGCCGTAATTTCTGTTTCTCGTTGAGTAAGTGCTGTTGGCTCACAATTATCTTCATCTGGGTTATATTGCTTATTCAAAATGATGTCCATCACTTTGTTGCAATAAAACTTCTCTCCTT
>CBFHLF010000178.1:0-4304 GCA_965656555.1 uncultured Acidiluteibacter sp.
GGATGTCGGCGTGCGTATAGCCGATCGTGTTTGGCCACACCCAATGAGCAGAAATGTTCCAATTTACACCTGCATCAATTGACTTCCAAACATTCACTCCTCCAATAAATACTTCATCGGCATTGTCTGGAGAAATAGCAATTGCTAGATCATACCAACTCTGACCACCTGAACCTGAGCCGTCATTAGAGCTACTTAAAATGTTTGGAGAGTTACTCATTTGTGTCCAAGTGCTTCCTGTGTCTATCGATCGGTAAAGGCCATAGTAAGAAGCATCAGAAGAAGCACCATACAATCCGTAAATTACTGCGGGATCATCAGGTGTAACCCCAATTACCATTCTGTTTACTGCAAATCGTGATGGTAATCCTGTGTTTGAAAGTGAAAAAGACAAACCACCATCGGTTGATTTATGAAATTGTGTGCTACTTGCATAAATAATGTTGGTATCAGTAGGGTGCATTTCCAAATCCCAAATAAAACCTGTTTGTGTTCTGTTATAATTTGCACCACCGTCTGTAGTCATATACACTCCCGTGCTAGTACTCACCCAATGTTTATTTGAATTGGTTGGGTGCATCAATATTTTAGTTGGTCGTATGCTTTGCGCAATGTTGAATGACAAACCTGTCGTATTAAAACTCAAACCACCATCAGTTGATTTTAAAACACCTACACTGTAAGTATCACTTCCGAATCCATCACCGGTCGCGATGTATACAATATTTGAATTATTAGGATCTATGCCTATTCCAGTAACACCTAATACAGGTAAATTGTCAGTTAAAACCGTCCATGATGAACCTCCATTTGTGCTTTTCCAAAGGCCTCCTGCTGGAGCGCCAACAAAAATAGTATTGGTATCATTTGGATCCATCGCTATAACGTTTACACGTCCTTGACCAGGGCTATAGCTTACCGAATTCCAATCATTTGGGCCTAAAGAGGTCCAATTAGCCGATTTTTCTGCAGAGAACGCACTTCGATGTGTTTTTTTATAGTCCATGAAGTTGTTCCAAGCCAGGTTTGAGGCAAAGCGCTGACCCGTAGGGAAAACACGTTGATCAGTAAACCACTCCCATCTTTTAAACTGCTTGAAACCTTTTCCTTTTTCATAAGGCTTACCAGCATAATATTCGTTAAACGATTTCTGTACTTCGTAAAAATTTACTGACTCATCGGCCATCTTTCTTACGAATTCTTGAGCAAACAAGGTATTGCATCCCAGCATAATAAGTGCTGGTAGTATAATTCTTTTGAACATAAATATTGATTTAATGAAACTACAGTGCTATAAAATTAACCTTTTTTGAGCAAAAAAGTTTGTCTCAAGCTTGTCATTCTGTCTCTATTTGTAGACCTTCTGACCTTTATTTAGCCAAACACCCCAGACTTTATTGTAGGCGTGAACATCCTCAGTTGGTTCACCTGAAGAATTAACGATTGTTTTTCCTGCATTCACCCATTCAAATATTCCACCAAATAAATTGTAAGTGTTTAAAAAACCTGCTGATTCTAGCTTTTCGCCAATCTTTTCACTTCTGTACCCTACCGAGCAATAGACGATTATTTTCTTATCTCTAGGCAATTTATCTATTGAATCAAGATTGAAGTTTTCGTAACCCACCCATATTGATCCTTCAATGTGGGATACATCGTACTCCGCTTTGGTTCTTGCATCTAAAAAAATGGCATTGCTTCCATCAGCTTCCTTTATTGAAATCTGTTCCACTGAATTACTTAGTAGTGTTTTTAGCATTACATTGTATGAAGTGCTTGACACTTGAGATATTGCAGAGAAGAATGACATGTGTAGTACGATTAATAGATATAGCTTATTCTTCATAGTAATTTCCTAGGCTTAACTCCCAATTATAAGGTGCAAAAACAAGTTCAGGTTTTCGATCTTCTGGAATTAAATCATATTTTTTCAGGAATTTACGTATTCCTTTCTTACCTCCAAAATCTCCTCTGAACCAACTGAATAATGAAGTGGTCGTTACTTTATTTTGTGTTGAGTCATAGGTAGTTGTTTTACTTAAAAAGTTAAGCGCAACAGCATCAATTTTTGAATTAAAATTTCCCATTCGGTAAGCTGCTACTAAAGGGCAGCTCTTGGCCCCGCAATTCAATGCAAAGTGTATTCTTGGGTCCGTGTTCTTCGTCCTAAATGTTCGCTCATATTTTCCTACAAATGGGTTTTTTAATAAACCCAAAGAAAGTTTTATAGTAGAGCTGCGTAAAATACCATGTTCAATGTCATCAAAACTGAGTGATTTGCCCGCAATGTCGATTTGTTTCATCTTGAAAAAGGCTCCTCTATCATCGTAAAGCGATGGTTTTTCTGTTAGTATAACTTGAATATATGCATTGTAAACATTGATCCAAAATACTTTTTTGTCAGTATCCGTGCCTAACTGGTTAGCTAAAACATCCGTTCGCACATTCGCAAGTTCTTGCTGCAAGTTGTTAGTATTTACTCCTTTCATAACTGACTGAATAAGCTCAGTGGAAAGTTGAATGTAGTTTACCTCTTCAGCTGCAATTGTTTTAGATTCTGTTACATTTGCTGCACCACAATTGGTCAGAAAAAGCTGAAAGATGACGGATAGAACGATTAGTTTTTTCATAACGTTAATTATTTACCATTTTATGATATTTACGTAAATGGTCGATATAAAGTAAACGAGCTGTTCACAAATGTATTCAAATAATAAGTCCTTTTCACTAGCCCTTAGTATAATCATCCCCACTTTGGACGAGTTATCGAATATACAAGAACTGGTAACTTGTCTACGTAGATCTGACTCTAGACTGCGAGAAATAATAATAGTGGACGGAGGAAGCAGTGATGGTACGCTTGAGCTGATTCAATCGCTAGATGTAGTGGTTGTTTCATCAGCACCTTCTCGAGCTATTCAAATGAATGCGGGAGCAAGAATAGCGAAAGGTAACGTCTTGTATTTTGTTCATGCAGATACCCGCCCACCCGAATCATACATAGATGATATTGCCGCTTCTATCTCGGATGGGTTTCAATATGGTTGTTATCGAAGTCGATTTGATACTTCCGCTCCACAGATGCGCATGAATGCCTTTTTTACTCGCTTTAATTTTTTGATGTTTCGAGGGGGCGATCAAAGTCTATTTGTGGAAAAGGATTTTTTTGAAAAAAGTCATGGCTTCGATGAGGAGATGCGCATTATGGAAGAATATGAATGGTTGAGAAGGGTAAAAGGAGAAGGCCGATTTAAGATTATACCAAAAGGGTGCCTCATTTCTACAAGGAAATATGATAAAAACAGTTACTTTCGCATCAATTTTGCAAACCTTTTTGTTTTCATGCTATTTTATTTGAATTATCCTTCAGGGAAAATGGCAAAAATATACAAGCGGTTGCTTAAGTAGTGTAACCAATCATTAGGATTTAATTGAGCAGATATCAATATAACAATAAGTGGATTTGGATCACCGGAGCTTCTTCAGGAATTGGGAAAGCGCTTGCAAAACAATATGCAAGAAAAGGCGCTAATCTTATTTTATCTGCGAGGAATGAAAGTGTTTTACTAGCTGTAAAAGAAGCCTGTAAAGGGATTGGTGAAGTGATGGTGTTACCTTTAGATTTATCGAACACCAACTCTTTGGAGGCCGCTTATAGTCAGCTAAAAAATCGCAAAGTACAGTTAGATGTTCTGATTAACAACGGAGGTATAAGTCAACGTGGTCTAGTTAGATCAACAGATATGAGTGTACATCGCAAACTCATTGAGGTAAATTATATGGGCAGTGTTTATTTGACTACCCTTGTTCTGCCTGACATGATTACTAGAGGAAGTGGCCATATTGTAGGGATAAGTAGTATCGTAGGACAGTTTGGGTTTCCATTACGCTCATCCTATTCTGCTTCAAAGCATGCACTTAAAGGTTTTTTGGAAACACTTTACTTAGAAGAGAGTAAGAATGGTATTGATGTAAGCATCGTCTATCCTGGTAGAATTAACACTGAAATATCTAAGCATGCTTTAGATGAAAATGGAAAGTCAACAGAAAAGATGGACGATAGTTTGGCAAAAGGAATGAATGTAGATGAGTGTGCCACGAAAATAATAAGCGGAATTGAAAAAAAGAAGGTAGAAATTTTCGTTGGAAAGCGAGAACTATTACTTTTATTTATTAGAAGATATACACCGGCAATTTTCTTTAAAATTGCCAAGAATATAAAACCAGTTTAATAGACTTTACCTTGGAAGAGCAGAAGAAAATAATAAGTGGAATTCAGCAAGTTGGAATCGGTGTGCCTAATG
>CBFHLF010000179.1:0-4280 GCA_965656555.1 uncultured Acidiluteibacter sp.
AATTGGTCAACAGGAGATACTACTTCAACCATTACGGTTTCACCAACAGTTACTACACCTTATTATGTGACCACTTCAGATGGTATTAGCTCATGTATTGATACTATCGTGGTAACGGTTTCTTCTCCATCTTTTGCTTTCGCTCAAGATACTATTCTTTCTTGCGGAGCAGATTCAGTAACTGTAGATGCAGGTGCAGGTTGGGCAAGTTATGCTTGGAGCAATAGTGCAACTACACAAACTACTTCGGTTAGCTCTTCAGGAACGTATTCAGTAACGGTTACCGATGCAAATGGGTGTACTGCAACGGATAGTGTGGTGGTGAGTGTGATTGGATACACGCTAACATCTGATACAACTGTGTGTGCTAACAATTCAGTTGTGAATATCTCCATCAATGGAAATATAGGCAATACTAACTCTATGGCTTTTGATGGCTCGTCAGATATAATAAATCTTGGAGACCAAATAGAAGGTTTTAACACTATCACCCAAGAGGCTTGGATAAAGTTACAAGCTTACCCTACTTCCTTTGCTGAAATTAATACCAAGGAATATGTTAACTCCTTTGCTATTAACAGTAATGGTAACTTACATTTCAATATTGGTGATGGATCAGCTTGGAATATAGGCTGGAATAGCACAGGTGTTATTCCCCTTGCTACATGGACACATGTTGCGGTGAGTTGGGATGGCTCATCAATTAAAATGTATATCAATGGAGCTTTAGAAAATACGTTTGCGTTTTCAGGAAGTGCAGGAAGCAATAGTCTTGTAAGAGCTATTGGAGGAAAATCAAATGGTACGGGCAGCGCTTATTTTCAATTTTTTGATGGTGAGATAGATGAGGTAAGACTTTGGAATTACGCAAGGTCTGCCGATGAAATTGGATGTCAGAAAGATCAAGCGATTAACAATGCGGTAGGTTTGCTTATGAATTATTCCTTCTCTGAAGGAAGTGGTTCAACGACTCTAAATTCAGTAACATCAGCTAGGTCAGCTTTTAATGGACCAACTTTTTCAACAAATACACCTGCAATTGTTCCATTATCTTTTGCTTGGTCTACGGGAAAAAGCTGCGCAACTATTTCACCTACGGTTTCTGGAGATAGTACTTTTTATGTAACAATCTCAGATGGAATTTCAAGTTGCATTGACTCTGTAACGGTTACTGTAAATAATCCAACTTTTGCCTTTGCTCAAGACACGATTACTTCTTGTGGAGCTAGTTCGGTTACTGCAGACGCAGGTGCAGGTTGGGCAAGTTATGCGTGGTCTAATAGTGCAACTTCACAAACTACTTCAATTACTGCTTCTGGAACATATACAGTAACGGTTACTGATGCAAATGGATGTACAGCAACTGATAATGTAGTGGTGAGTGTATCATCACCCATAGTGGTTTCATTTGCTCCTGCTGTTCCTGCAGGGCTTACGGCTGCTCCATCTGCAATAGTATCAAAAGTGCCGGAGGCTGCTAGTTTTGGAATAGTATATGAACTCGACATCCCGGTAAATGCGCACTATGCAAATAATGCGATCAATTATGCAATTGATAATGCGAACACATTAAATACGAATCACACTCGAGTTGCTTATTTTATGCAATTAGATGCTGAGTGGATTTGGGTATCAATGGATGATTTCGCAAGTGGAAATCTCAAATCGTTAGGCTTACCTAGGAGTCCAACTAATAATGTTATTTGGGATCAGGTAGTAAATAATATGAATGTCTATACCAATAAGTCTGGCATTACAACAGGGAACAATATTGCTACAGGCAATGTAGAAATGTGGTCTCAATGTTATGGCACAACTGCAAATTCTGGGATAGGAGGTAGCGGAACAGTGTATGACTTTGATGATGAATACACTCCTGCACCAAATTGTCATGGATCATTTCAAGTGCATAATTATGGAGCAAATCAAACATTATTTGCATATAATAGGTTTCCGCAAAATACTGTAGGAGAAATAGGAATAGGGAACAATTCTGGGGCTCACCCTGATTGGACATTTGAGCAAAACGCCAATACATACACTACGCGAAAGCTGTATATTTTGGTTGGCAATTCGAATGCCTCTTCTACTGCATTAGAATGCAATGGGGATTCGGATGGAGCGATATCACTAACAACTTCAGGTGGAACATCACCATATACCTTTGTATGGAGCAATGCTGCAACAACAGCAAGCATAACAGGTCTTACAGCAGGAACGTATACGGTAACGGTAACCGATGCCAATTTATGTACAACTACTTCAAGTGTAACCATAACTGAGCCTGCAGTATTAGCTGCATCAACAGTAGCAAATACGAATGTAAGTTGTAATGGTGGAAGTAATGGATCAGCAACAGCAAGCGGAACAGGTGGAACTGCACCATACACCTTTGTATGGAGTAATTCTTCAACAACAGCAAGTATCACTGGATTGTCGGCAGGAAGCTATACGGTAACGATATCAGATGCGAATTCATGTACGAGCACATCAAGTGTTACCATTACAGAGCCGACGGCACTAGTTGCATCATCGGTAGTAAACTCGAACGTGACTTGTAACAGCGGATCTGACGGAGGAGCAACCGCAAGTGCAACAGGAGGAATGGCACCATACAATTACTCATGGAGCAATTCTGCAACTACAGCATCCATAACAGGAGTAACTGCCGGAACTTACACGGTAACGGTTTCTGATGCCAATTCATGTACAAGCACCTCAAGCATAACCATTACGCAGCCTACAGCATTATCCGTAAGCTCAGTCGTGAATACAAATGAAAATTGTTTTAGAGATAGTGATGGGGCGGCTACAGCAACTGCCACCGGAGGTACTGCTCCTTACACATATTTATGGAGTACCACAGATACCTCAGTAGGTATTTCAGGAGTGCCTGCCGGAACGTATACCATAACGGTAACCGACGCTAACGCCTGCGCAGCAATTGATAGCGTAACGATTTTACAAACACCATTGAATTATAGTTGCTCATCACCTATTGCACTTACCAATTGGAAACAAGAAGGGCAAACATCAAACGGTTCATGGTCTTTATCTAATTCAGATTTCACGGTGCGCCAAGGAACCAACAGTAATCCTACATTTTTTGTGAGCGATAGTAACTTTTTCAATACTGCAGTAGAAGGAGAGTTTGGTGTAATGACTTCAAGCGACGATGATATGATTGGCTTTGTATTAGGTTATAACTCGCCTAACGCGCAAACATCAAATAGTCAGTATGATTTTATCTTATTCGATTGGAAACAGACAGCTCAAAGCTCATCATCTAATGGGTTAGCTCCTGAGGGGGCACGACTGTTAAAAGTTAGTGGTTCTTCTTCATCTACATCAAATGTGTTTTGGAATGCTTCTGATCCTATTGTAACGACATTGGCTACCAATTCCTCAATAGGTGGTTGGGCAGACAATACCTATTACCAATTTAGAGCGGTTTACACTGCATCAAACATAAAGATTTACATCAATAATGCATTGATTTTTGATGTAAATGGATCATTTGATCCTGGAAGATTTGGTTTTTATAACTACTCGCAGTCAGACGCGGTATACCGAAACTTCTCTGTACCTTTTGAAGCGGTTATCAATAAAACGGATGTTACTTGCTTTGGGGCAAATGATGGAGTAGCGACTGTAAATTCTTCCAGTGGTTTCTACCGCAGCATTCGTTGGAGTACTGGAGATACGACAGCTTCCGTTTCTAACCTTTCACCTGGCCAATATTCTGTAACAATAACGAACAGTGGTTGTTGTGCTGATTCCATCGGCTTCACCATAACCGAGCCTGCGGTTTTAGCTTCTACAGCCACAAACACGAATGTAAGTTGTAACGGTTTATCAGATGGTTCCGCTACAGCGAGTGCAACAGGTGGCACCTCACCTTATAATTATGCATGGAGCAATTCTGCGACTACAGCATCCATTACAGGAGTAGCGGCAGGGACATATACGGTAACCGTAACTGATGCCAATTCATGTACAACTACATCAAGTGTAACGATTACAGAACCTGCAGTATTAGCAGCATCATCAGTAGTTAATTCGAACGTGAGTTGTAATGGTGGAAGTGATGGGTCAGTTACTGCAAGTGCAATTGGTGGTACATCGCCTTATACTTATTCATGGAACACAGGTGAAACTGCAGCGACTGAGACAGGCCTCGGAGCAGGAACATACACGGTAACTATATCAGATGCGAATTCATGTACGAGCACATCAAGTGTTACCATTACAGAGCCGACGGCACTAGTTGCATCATCGGT
>CBFHLF010000180.1:0-4278 GCA_965656555.1 uncultured Acidiluteibacter sp.
CCTTCCTTTCCCACAGCTACATATACCTTTTGATCATCAGTGATGGCGGGAACTTCCACTTTACTCATTGATTTATTGTCCCACCAATTGCTAGGGCTTACTATAATGTAATTTTTAAATAACTGAGTATGGTAAATTAATACCTCAGATGCTAATAGGCCACCTAAAGATTGTCCAATCAGCGTGGTATTTTCACTTGATGAATAGTTTTCTTGAATAAAAGGTTGTAGCTCTTTCTCAATGAATGCAATAAAATTAGAAGACTTGCCTGTCTCCGGCCATCTGGTAGCATCATAAGCGATATCACTAGGGAAAGTAAAGTCCCGCTTACGATCCACATTTTCTATTCCTACTACAATACTTTTTGGAACGCGATTAATCCACGGATAAGAATTAAACTGAACCAAGCCGGCGATGTGAATAAAGTCTTCATGCTGTGAGCCATCTAACAGATAAATAACTGGAAGCGCTGCTGAATCTGGGCTATAATCTAAAGGAAGGTAGATGTTGATGATTCGGTCTTCATCTAAAATGGTAGAATGAAGTGTAACCCGATCGCCAATGGTAAAGTCTGCTGTGCTTTTTACTTCTTGACTAAACACAGGACTAATCAATAGAAATAAAGCAATTGCCAAAATGGGCGAAAAAAGTGTAAAACGCATCGTATTTGATTTAATTAGGTAACGCAAATTGACAAATTGTCAGTGTTTGTGGTTTGGTACATGCTTTGAAATGCATGAATCCGACAGAAATTAGTCGACTTTAAATTTATAAATAATAACTTAAAATACGATAACAATGGCACAAGGAAAGATTAATGTTCAAACTGAAAATATTTTTCCCATCATTAAACAATTCTTGTATTCAGATCAAGAGATTTTTTTAAGAGAATTAATATCCAACGCAGTAGATGCTACGCAGAAATTAAAAACGCTTGCACAGCTTGGAGAATCTAAAGCCAATGCAGAAAACCTAAGAGTAGAAGTAAAGCTCGACAAAGAAGCAAAGACGTTGACTTTTTCTGATAATGGTATTGGTATGACGGCAGACGAAGTTGATAAATACATCAACCAAATTGCATTCTCAGGTGCTGAAGAATTTGTACAAAAATACAAGGACAAGGCAAGCGTTATTGGTCACTTTGGATTAGGATTCTATTCGGCATTTATGGTGGCTTCTAAAGTAGAAATCATAACCCTATCGCATACAGAAGGTGCAGTGCCAGTAAAATGGGAGTGTGATGGATCGCCTAACTTTACCTTAGAAGAAACTACCAAAGAGGGAAGAGGAACAGATATCGTATTGCACATTGCAGATGATGCAACAGAGTATTTAGAAAAAGCGCAAATCCAACAGTTACTCGACAAGTACTGTAAGTTTATGCCGATTGAAATCAAATTCGGTAACAACGAGCGCAAAGAGAAAGTAGGAGAAGGCGATGATGCCAAAGAAGAAACGATTGTAGAAGAAAACATCATCAATAACCCAACTCCGGCATGGACCAAAACTCCATCTGATTTACAGCCTGAAGATTATAAAAGCTTCTACCGTGAGTTGTACCCAATGACGTTTGAAGAGCCATTGTTTCACATTCACTTAAATGTAGACTATCCATTTAACTTAACTGGTATTTTGTTCTTCCCTAAGTTGAAGCCCAACATGGAAATGCAAAAGAACAAGATTCAATTGTACTCTAACCAAGTATTTGTCACAGAGTCGGTAGAAGGAATTGTACCTGACTTTTTAACCATGCTGCATGGGGTAATTGATTCTCCTGATATTCCATTGAACGTATCTCGTTCTTACTTGCAGAGTGATGCCAATGTGAAAAAGATATCGAAATACATTTCTAAGAAAGTAGCGGATAAGTTAGAAGACTTATACAAAAATGACCGTGAAGACTTTGAGAAGAAGTGGGATGACATTAAAATCTTCATTGAGTACGGAATGCTTTCAGATGAGAAATTCTTCGATAAAGCAAAAGGATTTGCTTTACTAAAGAATACAGAAGGTGTTGCCAAAACGATGGAAGAGTATTTAGAGCACATCAAACCATTGCAAACCGATAAAGACGGTAAAACAGTTGTATTGTACACATCTAATCAAGAAGAGCAATATGCGTACATCAGTGCTGCAAAAGACAAAGGATATGATGTAGTGGTATTGGATTCTCCACTGTCTGCTCACTTGGTGGGTAAATTAGAGCAGGAGTTTAAAGACACCACCTTTACGCGAGTAGATGGTGATACCATCGACAAGTTAATTAAGAAAGACGAAGAGATTCCTTCTAAATTGACCGAAGACGATGAGAAGAAACTGAAGCCGGTAATTGAAGCGGCCGTTCCAAAAGAGAAGTTTACCGTAGTGTTCGAAAGCATGAGCGAAACCGATCAGCCATTTACCATTACGCAGTCTGAATTTATGCGAAGAATGAAGGACATGAACGCTGTAGGCGGCGGCGGTGGTATGATGGGCATGGGAAATATGCCAGAGATGTACAACTTGGTGGTGAATGCAAATCACCCGCTAGTGAGCAAGATTCTAAATGAATCGGAAGAGGGCAAGCAAAAGAGCATGGCGAAACAAGCCGCAGACTTAGCACTGCTTTCTCAAAACTTATTAAAAGGAGAAGCGCTGAGTTCATTTATTAAGCGAAGCGTTGAATTAATCAACTAATACAAATGCCTCCTTAACTTTTAAGGAGGCATTTTTTTAATACCTTTAACCAACAATCAAATAACAACAACAATGAAAAAAATAATTCAATTTTTGGCCGTAGTGCTTTTTGCTACCTCTATGTCGTCTTGTGGATACAACAGCATGGTAGAGAAAGGAGAAACGGTAGATAAGTCGTGGGCCCAAGTGCAGAACGTATATCAGCGTAGAGCCGATTTGATTCCTAACTTAGTCAATACCGTAAAGGGTGCAGCCGACTTTGAAAAGTCTACCTTAACCGATGTAATCGAAGCACGATCTAAGGCAACTAGCATGAATATCGATGCATCACAGTTAGATGAAACGAGCATGAAAAAGTTTCAAGCTGCACAAGGAGAGTTATCAGGTGCACTGAGCCGATTATTGGTTTCTGTAGAACGCTACCCTGAGCTTAAAGCCAATCAAAACTTTTTAGAGCTACAAGCACAACTAGAAGGAGCCGAAAATAGAATTACAGTAGAGCGAAAGAAGTTTAATGACGCTACCGGTGATTACAATACCTATATCAAGCAGTTTCCACGTGTAATTTATGCAGGTTGGTTTGATTTTGAGAAGAAACCTTATTTTGAAGCAGACGCAGGAGCAGAAAAAGCACCAGAAGTACAATTTTAAGTTATGGCGAAAGAGTTATTTACAGCAGAACAAATTAAGTACATCGAAAAATCGATAGGCGAGGCAGAGCTCAACACTTCAGGGGAGATCCGTGTGCACATTGAAAAGCGGTGCAAAGAAGATGTATTGGACCGAGCTTCGCACGTGTTTAGCCTCTTGGAAATGCAGAAAACAGAACTCCGAAATGGGGTGCTGTTTTATTTAGCCACAGAAGATAAGCAGTTTGCTATTTTAGGCGACGTAGGCATCAATGCCGTGGTTCCAAAAGGATTTTGGGACGAAATACGCGACATGATGGTGGACCACTTTAAAAAAGGAGAATTTACCGACGGCCTTTCTCGTGGCATTAAAGAATCCGGAGAACAGCTGCAAAAACACTTCCCTTACCAATCAGATGATGTAGACGAATTGCCGAATGAAATTTCATTTGGAAAAAAATAAACCATGACCCATTTAAAACGAATCACTTTATTAGTACTTACTGTATTCACCTTTGGTGTATCCGCTCAAGACTGTATGCCGGAAAAACCTGCTCAAGAGCGTTTAGTCAACGATTTTGCAGGCGTTTTTCAAGCCAGTGAAGCCAATGCCATCGAACAGCGGTTAGTGGCCTTTAACGATACCACTTCTACCCAAATAGCCATTGTTACCGTTAACGACTTATGTGGGAATGATGCAGGCGCTTTTGCCTTTGAGTTGGGCGAAAAGTGGGGCGTAGGTGATGCTCGATTTGATAATGGAGTGGTGGTTTTGTTTAAACCCAAAACCAACGAAAGCCGAGGACAGGTTTTTATCGCCGTAGGGTATGGATTAGAAGGCGTATTGCCCGATGCCATTGCCAAGCGAATTGTGCAACAAGAAATGATTCCTTTGTTCAAACAAGGGGCAGAAGTGCAAGGAATTTACCGAGGATTAGAAACCATCATCAGCATCGTTGGGGGAGAATATTCT
>CBFHLF010000181.1:0-4269 GCA_965656555.1 uncultured Acidiluteibacter sp.
TTTAATCGCTACGGATCTGGCAGCAAGAGGAATTGATGTTGATGAACTCGATTACATCATTCATTATCACATTCCAAAGAAGATGGAAGAGTTTACACACCGCAATGGTCGTACAGCACGTATGAATGCCTCCGGAACGATTATTCTATTACAAGCGGCTAGCGAACAACTGCCCGATTATATTATCGACGATATTGAAGAATGGAAATTAGACCTTGCCAAAGAAGAAATTGAAGACCCTGAATGGGAAACTCTTTTCATTGGAGCAGGAAAGAAAGAAAAAGTGAATAAAATTGATATCGTTGGATTTTTGACCAATCAAGGAAAGCAAGGTAAAAATGATATCGGCCTAATTACGGTAAAAGATCATTTCAGTTATGTGGCAGTCAAACGAGATAATATCGTTCAGCTGATTAAGAAAATCAGAAATGAAAAGATTAAGAAGAAGAAAGTTAAAATAGAAATAGCAAAATGATTGAGTTAGGAAAATACAATACACTGCGTGCCGACAGAAACACTGAGCCTGGAGTTTATCTAGAAGACGAAACGGGTGAAGCGGTGTTATTACCTCACAAATACGTACCTCTTACCTTACGTTTAGATGATATGTTGGAAGTATTTATCTATGCTGATAATGAAAACCGACTAATTGCTACGACACTAAAACCAAACATGTGTTTACATGAATTTGGTTTGCTTAAAGTAAATTCGGTTACCAATTATGGTGCATTTGCAGAATGGGGAGTTGCAAAAGATTTATTAATTCCGCTGAAAGAACAAGCCAAACGCTTGCAAGAAGGACAAACAACCATTGGTTATTTGTTTGTTGACGAAGTTACTGGAAGACTAACTGCATCTACAAAACTTGCAAAATACATGAGCCAAGAAGCTCCGGAACTAGAAGTTGGCGATGAAGTAGAAATTTTGGTGGCTGATGGAAATGATTTAGGTGTGCAAGTGATCGTGAATAATACTCATTGGGGAATGGTTTACGATAGTGACATCATAGAGCCACTTATGCGCGGAAGCAAGCAGAAAGCATATGTTCGTAAAGTAAGAGAAGATCATAAAGTTGATATTTCTTTAGAGAAAGATGGGTATCAAAAAGTAGAGCCTAATGCTCAGCGAATTTTAGATGCGATTGATAAAAATGGTGGCGTACTTAACCTGACTGATAAGTCTGACCCGGAAGAAATTCGAGATCAGTTGATTATGAGTAAGAAAACATTCAAAAAGGCTGTGGGCCTTTTGTATAGAGAAAAGAGAATCGTAATAGAAGATACGCACCTAAGAAAGGCATAAACGTTTCTTACAATAAATCAAAAGCCCTTAAACAGTTTCTGCTTAAGGGCTTTTTTATGTTTATTTAAATGGTTGTAATGCTTTACTCAGCGAATTATATAATCCGTCGCTAACTGGCCAAAGTGGTAATCGAACATCTGCTCCGCATATGCCAAGTATTTGTAACGCAGCCTTTACTCCACCTGGGTTACCTTCTTTAAATAGCATATTAATGATATCAAACACCTTGTAGTGCTCTTTTTGAGCGGCTTTAGCATCATTATTTAAGGTTAGATGTATTGCTGAACTAAACGTACCCGGAAGTGCGTTTGCAACAACAGAAATAACGCCTTCTCCACCAATCGCTGCAAATGGAACTGCTAAAGCATCATCACCTGAAATAAGGTAGAACCCTTGTGGCATACCTTGATAAATTTCCATTGCTTGCTCTAGACTCCCAGAAGCCTCTTTTATTCCAATAATATTACTAAAATCATTTGCTAGTCGAATAGTCGTTTCAGGAGCAACATTGCTCGCTGTTCTGCCAGGTACATTATATAAAATAATAGGTTTTGGTGCCACCTTTGCTAATGATTTATAATGTTGATATATACCCTCTTGTGTTGGTTTGCTGTACATAGGACTGGCTGAAAGTATGGCGTCTATTCCAGTAAAGTCAGTTTCCTTTATGGTTTCAATCAGCTCTTGGGTATTGTTGCCCCCTATTCCAATTACGATGGGTAATCGTCTAGCATTTGAATTAATTACCTGAGCTACTACCTTCTTTTTTTCTTCTTTTGTTAAGGTTACGGATTCACCCGTAGTACCTAAAACGACTAGATAATCTACTCCTCCGCTAATAACATGATTTACCAACTGATCCAAGCCATTATAATCTACAGTATTATTTTTTGTAAATGGAGTTACCAAGGCTACTCCTACGCCCTTAAATTTTCGTTCCATCTTTAGTTGATTATGGTGAGGTAATGCTTTATTTGTGTAATTAGGTACTTTAATTCTTGTTGTTTTGAAATATCAATGGTTAAATCACATGCGTCATTTCTATAAGCTATCGAGGCGCCAACTTTAAAATGAGCGACAGATAACGCAGTAATGTATTTTATTGGAAAATAATCTCGTATCGACAAGTCAATTAATATATCGTACTCCCTTTCTAGAAAGGCATTTGCTTGCTGATTAGTGGGTACGTATAGCCAAGTCAGTGATTTTTTATCAAAATAGTGATAGGTCAATTCTGGAGTTACTTTATCAAAATACTCTTTATTGTAAACATACCCTAGAGTATCCACTTTCATGCGCTCATCCTTTATATAATGAGCAAAATCACGCACTACATTTTCTCCCTCAGGGGTGTAAGGGTATATAATACCAATATGTTTGGCTTCTCTAAAGCCAACTGCCTTAACTCTTCGAATAATTTTAGCTGCTTTTTTGGCCAATAAGAACTCGGCAATTTTTGTTTTTATTCCTTCGATCACGTGCACCCTTATTTAATAACTATCTCATTAACTAGGTTCTTACCAATATCAGAATTGAGTTTATCCCTCAATTTACCTTTGGCTAAATTTAACTCATGCTTTAGGGCTGAAGAGTCTAATTCTAGGTAGAGCACTTTATTTTTAAAGTAAATATCTCTGGTATGTTTGGATATCATTTTACCTACAATTTTCTCCCAAGACTCAATTAATTCGACTTCATCTAGTTTGTCTGAAAGGCCGTATGCTCTTAGCATTTTATCGACCAATACCTTTAAAGGTGTTTCTTCTTTATTCCGCTCCATCTACTTCTCCTTTGTTCACTGCGAAAGTACGACAATCGATTTTTAATTCCTTAAAAATGTCAACTAAACGGTTTTCATGAGTATCAGTAATAAAAATTTGACCAAAATCATTACTGCCTACTATCTCCATAAGTTTGGCAACGCGTTTGTCATCCAGCTTATCATAGATATCATCTAACAATAGTATTGGTGGTATGTCCTTAATTTGCTGTATATATTCAGCTTGGGCTAATTTTAGCGCTAGTAGGTAGGTTTTTTGTTGACCCTGCGAACCAAACTTTTTAATTGGAAACCCATTAATGGTAAATTCTAAATCATCCTTATGAACACCAACAGTGGTGTACGAAGCTCTTCGATCATTTCCTCTAGCTTGAAGCAACAAGTCAGTAAAGCGCTCATCATTTAGTTGCGAGTGGTAATTTAATCCTACCTGCTCATTGCTCTCCGAGATAAACGTGTAGTATTTTTGAAAAATAGGGAGAAATTGTTCAATAAACTGTTGTCTTGCAGCGTGCACTTGCTCTCCATACTGAATAAGCTGTGCATCCCATATTTCTAATGATTCCTCATCGAAACTTCTAATCTCTTGAAACTTTTTTAATAATCTGTTTCGTTGAGAAACTGCTTTGTTATAGTTCATTACATGTTCCAAATACGGCCGGTCATATTGGCTGATAATTAAATCTAAAAATCGACGGCGGGTATCACTACCATCCAATATTAATGAAGAATCAGATGGGGAAATCATTACCAAAGGTAGCAGCCCAATGTGGTCTGAAATACGCGAGTACTCTTTTTTATTGCGTTTAAATTGCTTTTTTTGACCACGCTTTATTCCACAGTAAATTGATTCGTTTTGTTTGAGCCGATCAAATTCTCCTTGCACGACCATAAAAGGAGCATCGTGTAAAATGATTTGTGAGTCAGCAGGATTGAAATAGCTTTTACTAAATGATAGGTAGAAAATAGCATCTAAAAGGTTGGTCTTTCCACCACCGTTATTGCCAACGAAACAATTCACATTACTGTGAAAAGATAGCGTAGCTTCTTTGTAGTTCTTGAAATTGATAACCGATAAATTTTTTAAATGCATGTGCTATATTTTCTAGTTTTCAAATTTACAGAATCGAATAGTTTGAAACATCCCTAAGAAAAAATTTGTCGATTCATAAAAAAACTTATTTTTG
>CBFHLF010000182.1:0-4219 GCA_965656555.1 uncultured Acidiluteibacter sp.
ACATGTTGATGTGTGAGCGCCTGTAGAATCAGTCATATCTTGCGGAAACACTAACCACTCTGAAGCAGAAGAGGTCCCCCAATTAGTCTGTCCTTGTTGAACTGACGCATCTCTTACTAGTGTGTTGTTAGCTGTCGAGCCTGAAACGGTATTCGTGCCAGTTACCGACCAACTAGAACCAGGGTCTGAACCAATCGTTCCAATAATATCAATTGAACTTGTAGTCGATACTTTATACAACTCTACTGCATCATCGCCGTTGAAGTTGGTAACCCCTGATGTTACATCAGAATTGCTGGTAATTCCTGAAAGTGATGCGTTACCATTTGTAATAACATATACGTCAAATGCTCCAATTGAATCGGTGGACGTAAACGTTAAAGTAGTGTTAGCAGACGAAGAACCATTGGAATAAAGTCTTACTTCATAATTATCTAAACCAATCGAAGCGTTCGTTGGATTGTAAATTTCGATTGACTTATTGCTGCCGCTTCCCTCGATGTATTCCGAGAAAAATAGGTCCCCGCATTGACTGCTTCCAGCAAAGGGTAATGCTAGCAGAACCAAAGCAGATGCATTTCGTAGTAATCTTTTCATAATATGTAGTTTACAGTTAATTGTGTAATTTGAGTTTGCAAAAGTAAAGGTTTGGTCTTAGTCTTTATATTATCTAAACATTAACATTCCACTATAAGCCTAAAACTGAAGTTCCTTGATTAAAATAGATATCGACAGGAATACCAGCCTCATTTAATCGATTAAGGTCAGCAGCTAGTTGCTCATCGATTCCTCCTTTAGTAGCTAATAAGTCAACTACTCCCTGGTAGTTTCCGTCTCCTTGTAGTTTTAATATAATGGCTGATAGTTCATTCATTGCTGTGGTCATTTTATCAAAATCAACTGCATAGGTTTTATCTTCATTCAGCACAAATGCTCCTTTTTCCTTAAAAAAGTTGAAACGTACCATGTTGGCCTGTCCATGAGCTGAAGCAGCGCCAAAACGAACAGACCTGAAAATACTTGCTAAAAATGTTACATAATTATCCATCAACTCCCCATCGGTGTAAACTTGTTTCCCGTGTAATTGATGAATCATATACAACCCTAGAATGTCAGCTTTTCCTTCCTCTAGTGCAGAATATTTTTCTTTCAACGCTTCTCTCACCGTCTGCTTTCCATCAATGGTATTTTTTACCCCTAACCCATGAGCAACTTCGTGAAACATGGTATTGGCAAAAAATGCATCAAAGGTGATGTGTTTGCGCTGAGCTGAATCAATTAGCACCTCTGAAATGGGCAATAAAATCTGATCAAATTTTGCACGCATGGCATTCTTTAATTGTGATCTTCTGGTTCCAACTGTTTTTTGAATGGTTTCATCATTTGGTAAATTCACTGCGATAGTTTTGCTGCCACCGTTGCAATCTCCAGCATAGTAAACTACATCATAAGCATTTAACTGTGCATCTGTACCCGGCTTTTCTGATTTGTAAGTTGGGTCAATTGGCAAATTTTCTTGTAATTCTTCTAAGTAGGTTACGTATTTGGCCAGTTTTGCACTCCAATCTTTGTCCTTAACCAAAACGTATGCCTCATGCGCAGCTTTATAACCAAATAGGCGGTCTTCATAATTTTCAATTGGTCCAACAATTAAATCTAAGGTGTTATTTTGCATGTTTAGCCAAGCAATGTCAGACGCATCGTATTGATCTGTTCTCAAAGCTTCTGCTCTTAAAGTAAGGTATTTTTTAAGCTCTAAGTCCGTAGTAACAGCTGCTGCAGTATCTAATAAATCTGCTGCCTTTAGTTGATGCTCAAAATATTGGTTAAATGGAATCGTTTTCAATCCGCCGTTTTCATCTCTTCGAACAACGGTGTATAAGCTCTTTTTATCGTCAGATTCAAACTTTTCAAATTCCTTTTTGGTCATATCAGTAGGGTAGAAATTAGCGCCCAACGGCTTCTCTCCTACTCCTTCTACAAAAGGATTAAAATTATCTAACCGATCCCATGGACCATAATTCAATTGATAAAATAACTTTTGATCAGCGGACAATTCGTCCAAATTAATCGATGTGTTTTCAGGAACCGATTCTTTCCAAAAAATACTATCCATCAATTTCGCAGCCTCAATCAAATAAGGCAACACTTTTCTCTCGTTAGCTGATAATACTGAAATATCAGTTGTTAAGTCTACCTTGGCGTAAATATTTGGTCGCGCCGCTACCACAGCAGTTGTATCCATTGATACTGATTCTTGAGATTCACTGGTTGCTTCTTTCGTTGGTTGATCACAGCCGATCAAAGCGATTACTGAAGAAGCTAAAAGAATGTTTGAGATTGTTTTTTTCATGACGGTTTCGCAAATTAATTTGATTCAAAAGACAAAGTTAATTATTTAAAACGCTGAGCCTAATTTAATAGCCACCAACACCTGTTTTAATTTACTGGAAAGCAATAAACTAAAGCCCCAATCAAGATGTTTACAGCAATTAAAATGAGGACGCAGTTTATTAAACGAATATCAATCTGACCGGTTTTCATTTCTGTTTTTTCTTAATTACGAATTAAACCAATCAATTGGACTTAATAGTTAAATCATTTTTATCAAATTTGTAAGCTATGCTAGATAAGGAAGAGAAACCAAAAAAACACATTGCCATACTTGGATCCACAGGTTCTATTGGTACACAGGCGCTAGAAGTAATTGCTGCAAATGAAGATAAATTTGTAGTAGAAGTGCTGACGAGCAACACACAAGCAGACTTACTGATACAACAAGCGATAAAGTTCAAGCCAAATGCAGTGGTTATTTGTGACGAAAGTCAATACAAAAAGGTTTCTGATGCGTTATGGGAATACGACATTAAAACTTACGCTGGTTCTGCTGCTTTAGAACAAGTGGTGGAAATGGATGAAATCGACATGGTGCTCACTGCATTAGTTGGTTACTCTGGTCTAAAACCCACGCTGAACGCAATTGCTGCCAAAAAAGCCATTGCTTTAGCCAATAAAGAAACCTTAGTCGTAGCAGGAGATATTGTAACAGAGTTGGCCGCAAAAAATAGGGTTCCGTTACTGCCAGTAGATTCTGAGCATTCCGCTATTTTTCAATGTTTAGCTGGAGAATTTCACAATCCTATTGAGAAAATTTACCTCACTGCATCAGGTGGACCATTTAGAGGATGGAAAAAAGAGCAACTCGAAAGTGTTACTCGAGCTCAAGCGTTAAAACACCCTAATTGGGAAATGGGTGCCAAAATTACCATTGATTCCGCCACACTAATGAATAAAGGATTAGAGGTGATAGAGGCGAAATGGTTATTTCAGCTTAATCCTGATCAAATCGATGTAATCGTTCATCCACAATCCATTATCCACAGCATTGTGCAGTTTACAGATGGAAGCATGAAAGCTCAAATGGGTTTGCCAGACATGAAGTTACCGATACAATATGCCATGGCTTACCCAGAACGTATTTATGCGGACTTCCCTCGATTCAACTTTTTGGATTACCCTCAACTCACATTCGAGAAAGCAGACACCACTACTTTTCAAAACCTCAACTTAGCATACGAAGCCATGCAAAAAGGAGGAAATGCAGCATGTATTTTAAATGCAGCCAATGAAATTACCAACAAAGCCTTTTTGGATGAAAAAATTGGATTCCTCGACATCGCTCGTATCAATGCACACTGCATGGACAGGTCTACTTTTATCGCCAAGCCAACGCTAGAAGATTACATCGGAAGTAATGAGGAGGCGCGTCGGATAGCCGAAGAGCTGACTAAACAGTAATTTAACATTGATTGTCATTTTACGGCTTTGATTAGCAAGTAGAATACTTAATTTTGACGCTGATTTATATTTAACAATGGAAGTACTTATTCAGGCCGCACAACTTATATTGAGTTTGTCAATATTGGTGATTTTACATGAGTTAGGCCACTTTATACCTGCAAAATTATTCAAAACCAAAGTCGAAAAGTTTTACCTTTTCTTCGATCCGTGGTTTTCTCTTTTTAAGTTTAAAAAAGGAGAAACGGAGTACGGAGTTGGATGGCTTCCGCTAGGAGGTTATGTAAAAATTGCCGGCATGGTGGATGAATCCATGGATAAGGAGCAGTTAAAGGAAGAGCCTAAACCTTGGGAATTTAGATCAAAGCCTGCTTGGCAGCGATTGATCATTATGCTAGGTGGTGTGATTGTAAACGTCATT